>WGDQ01000031.1 GCA_015493185.1 Planctomycetaceae bacterium | reverse complement strand
GTCCTTGCATCGCGCGGTGGGCTGCTGATGAAGTGAAGATTTCGTGCCGCTGCATGACGCCGATGATTTCGTCCGACGGCACGGGAGTTTCTTAGCCGCTTAGCGCGGGTCGCCCGTCCGAAACCGAGGTCGGCGGCCAGTGGCGTTTTTTTGGCTGTTGGGGCGGTGCCGGCTGTTTGCCACGCGGACGCTTGCTTACTGGAAGCGGCCAAGATTGACGCTCGCTGTTTGTTCTACCGTTTTTCCTTTGCGAGGCGCGCACTGCCGCGTGTATCAGGAGCTTGTTTCTCATGGAAGTTGTTCTTTCCGATCGGTCCCCCTGCGAGGCGGCCGTCGACGCGGTGGTGATCGGTGTGTTTGCCGACAAGCAGCTTGACGGACCGGCCGCCGCGGTGAACGAAGCCTGCGGCGGAACGATCCAACATCTGCTCGATAGTGGTGAACTTTCGGGCCGCACGGGCGAGGTGGTTCAACTTTGGTCGCTGCCGGGTGTAGCGGCCACGCAGATTGCGCTGGTCGGGCTGGGCGAGCGCGAACGTTGGGGAGCCGGAGCATGTGCGCAAGCGGCGGGCACAGCGGCCCGGCGGTTGGCTGCTCAGCCGCGTGGCGATGTGCTATTCGCGCTCGGTGAGGTTTCCGAAGCCGCAACTGCGGCCGCCGGCATCGCTGCGGCAATGGCCGCTTGCCATGGGCAAGATCTTTATCGGGCCGAGAGGAAACTTCACCCCTTCAAACGGCTGCTCTGGTCGCAGGCCGACGCGTCGGCTGTTGAACGCGGCAAGATTCTTGGTGAAGCGGTCAATTTGACGCGGCGACTTGTGAACGAGCCGCCCGCGGTTATTTACCCTGAAACCTTTGCCGAAAGGGCCGTCGAGATCGCGCGAGCCACCGGCCTGGAAGCAGAGGTCTGGGATGCCGATCGCTTGCAAGCCGAGCGTATGGGTGCGTTGCTGGCCGTTGCCCGAGGTTCGAGCCGCCCGCCGCGCGTGGTCATTCTACGGCACCGTGCAGGCGGTGAGGGCAAAAAGGGCCTGTTTCTTGTGGGCAAAGGCGTCACGTTCGACTCGGGCGGACTGTCGCTCAAGTCGAACGATTCGATGAAAGACATGAAGTGCGACATGGCCGGAGCGGCCACGGTGCTCGGCGCCATGCAGGCGATCGCGCGGCTCGACGTGCCGCATCCGGTGGTGGGGGTCATGGGCTTGGTCGAGAACATGCCGGGCAGCGCGGCCATGAAACTGGGCGATGTACTCACGGCTCGCAACGGGCGAACCATCGAGGTGATGAACACCGACGCCGAGGGGCGGCTCGTGCTGGCCGACGCCTTGGCCTTGGCTGTTGATCAGGGGGCCGATCGCATTATCGATCTGGCCACGCTCACCGGCGCTTGCATGGTGGCCCTGGGCACCGATGTCGTTGGGCTGATGAGCAACGACCCGGGCTGGTCCGATCAGGTGCGACAGGCTGCCGATGCCTGTGGCGAACTTTGCTGGCCTTTGCCCATGTTTTCGGTTTACGACGAGCTGATCCAGAGCGATGTGGCCGACATCAAAAACTCGACCGGTGTTCGTTGGGCTGGCGCCATCACGGCGGCCAAGTTTCTTGCTCAGTTTGTCGGCGAGGTGCCATGGACGCATCTCGACATTGCTGGCCCCGCTTTTCTCGAACGTCCCAAGCCGTGGCTCGACGGCGGTGCCACAGGGGTAATGGTGCGCACACTGGTCGAAGTGGTCGAGCGTTTGAGCAAGGCGACTGGCTAACGCGGCCGAAACGCCTGGCCGCGGTTTGGCAGTCGCCGTGGCACCACGTTCATGTGGTGGCCCACTTACGTGGTGCCCGATCAAGTGGTGGCCCGATTGCGATAGAGTTGCGGATCGACCGTCGCCAGCATCCGCTGCTCGTCAAGATCGCCGAGGAATTCGTTGAGGCGCCGCACCGACGGCTCTGGATTCTGCAACACCTCGTTGTAGTTGATCTCGATCAGCTTGAAATGGTCGGAGTGCTCGGCCAGGTAGTCCTGCACTTTCTTGATTTGCGCCAGGTAGATCTGCTTCAGCCGGTCGGGCGGCAGGGGGCCTTGATCGTCGCCTTTGCGCTGGAGCATCACGTTTTGCGAGCGAATCACTTCATCCAGATGCCGGCGCATGAACACCACGCGATACTGCTGATCGAGCGGCAGATCCAGCAGCAGCAAGTGCACCATTTTCACCACCTTGCCCACGGCGGTTGGCACCCACGAGGGATCTTCTTTCGTTTTCTTTACCGGCTCGAACTCGTAATAACCTTTGGGGTTGTCTTCATCCGCCGTACGAATTTCGTCGGTCAGGGCGGGAATGCCCCCCTCGTCGAGCATCTTCATCATCATCGACGTGCCTGAGCGGGGCAGTCCGGAAACAATCGTTATGTAGGGTCGTGGGTTCATGGTGCGATTCGCAAAAACCGTGGTTACTAAAGTGAATTGTGAAACGTGGTTGCCGAGGTGATCGTAAAAGAAGAGAACCGCGAAGAACGAAACCGGTCCGCGGTCGACGAAAACGCCACGTGCACGCAGCGCCGCCCGTCCCCGGCCTTTCGTCGTTCGACGTCCGATGCCCCTTCACAGGGCACGGGAATCCGAGCCAAACGCATTCTTCGACCAGTTCGTTTGCCGAAGATGCGTTTCGATGCGGCGTGGATTGGTTCTACTTCTTTAGCAACGGTCCGCCGTGTTGGCCATGCGTTCGGCAGACAGGCAGCAAGTGCCGTCGCACGCCGCTGCCAACAGCGAGTGTTCCATGCTAGCCGACTTTGCCCACAAACTGTAGTGGC
>WGDQ01000030.1 GCA_015493185.1 Planctomycetaceae bacterium | reverse complement strand
GGTAAAAATACGTATTCAACAACGAAGGAAAACACCCCAGGTACGCCGCCAGCAACACCGCTCCCAGATAGCCCAGCGTTTGCAGTGGGGACTGACGCAGCGGTTTCAGGTCGGGCCGATCGAACGACAAAGCCCATCGCTTTTCTCGTCGTGGCTCGTGTTGGCGGCTCGCTTCGCGACTTCGGAAAAGACCAATCACCAAACGGAACATGCCACGAGCTATCCAGCGCACCACGGGCAACAGCAGCACGGTGCCCACGATCGCCAGCGGACCGCAACGCAGCGCTGCCCGGGCCATTGCCGTAATGCCGGCATAGTGGCCATAGGCATCGACGGCCATGAACACGTGGTGCCGCACGTCGCGTGGGCCAATTCCCTCTGGCAACGTGGTCTGATCGGCAGCAACGATCGTCAGGCGACCCCACCAGTTGAATCGGCGAACAATCGCCACCATGGCCCGAGCCACCGGCGAAGCGGCGTCGAAAACAAGCGTCATGGGTGCGGCCAGATAGCGCCAGGGGGTAACGACGGAAATGCCGGTAACCGCCATGGCCAGAAACAAAATGCCGCTGCCGAAAAAGATGACCATGTGGGCACAGAACATCGAAAACGGGATCACACGACGGCACCAGCGTGAAATGATCGCCAACGGCCAGAAGGTTTCCAGCAGCAGCGTCATCATGGCAATGATCGTCGAAAGCGGGCCGATGGTGGTAAACAGCATGCGTTGGAAGCTGGCTGTCGACATCAACCAATCGGGCAGCAGCGTGCCATGCCATACCTCCATGGCCGGAATCAGCATGTCGAGACGAACCGTCTGGCTCCAGAAGGGATCGAAGTAGATTTTCGAAAGCCCCGTCATGTGATACATGATGGCGATGTAAACGGCCCAGCTAGTTCCCAGGGTTGTCGCAGCCGGCGTAATGTTCGTGCCGCCGCGGAATATTTTCTTCCACGGCCACGGCCAGAACAGCGCGATCACAACCAGGCTCAGCGGGGGCTCGTAGTCGAACGAGATGAATCGGAAGTGCGCGGCGCTGAGTTGCAAGGCCCACAGAATGGCTACGCCCGGTGCGAGCAGCCAGCGATTCAATCGCCAGGCACCTAGCAGCATCGACGCGGCTGCTACTATCTGTAGTGTGATTACCTTCCACGTCTGGTCGAACAGCGTTTGTTGAATCGAGTCGACCCAAGGGTTCATCCACAACGGGAAGATGGGCTTGATGTCCGGTCCGCGCGTCAGCTCGGGCAGCGCCGAGTAGTCGCTCGACAACAACTTCCACGACATGAGAAACAACAGCACGCGCAATATCAGGCGTACGTCGAAGGGCGAGAAGCGGATCAGATCCCAGCGGAACCGAGCCAGCCATTTTCGCGGCACGTTGTCTGTTGAGTGTTCGTTGCGTGGCGCCGCGCCCGACGCGTTCGCGATTTGCGACGAAGATTTTGTAGAACCGGCCATCAGGATCCCTCCAGCAATTGCGCTGTGCCTTCAAAACCGCAGTGCAACAGCGCGTCCATAATCGACAGACCCGCGACGAACTCCCTTTGTGGGGCCTGAGAATAAACCGGATGCCGGAAATTCTGGTAGATCAGTTCAATACCGGCCTCAGAGAATTTTTCATCTTCTTGGTAGCCTCCGGCTCCGCCGCCACACAAATAAGCTGTGCCATCGAGCGCGCGAACCATAGAGATCAACAAGTCCGTGGCTTCGCCCTCGACCTTCAGTGTGCTGCCCCGCACGATTTCGGTTTCTTTCAGCCCGATGGCGTCGCATATGTGTCGAATCGCCCCCTCGTTATATTCGGCCAGACAACGGGTCGGGTTGGTGATTAAGTCCTCAAGAAAAGGAAACACCTCCTGGAAGCACGCCGCCTTGGCGTAGGCAGTTCGCACGGTTTTCAAGAGCTTGGTCCGCCACACTGGGTCGTTGCTGATCTGCATTTGGGCGATCGGGCGCACGCCATGATACGACCGGTCGACCGGAGCGGTAATCCATGTCGGCTTTCCGGAAACGAGCAGCCGCACGCGGTTCGTCCACGTGCCTCCCTTTTTGGGAAACTGCACGTTGTCCATCAGGCAGAAGACGTCTGCCCTGGCGATTTTGTCGAAATAGCCCAACCACGGGAAAAAGTTAGGCTGATGTATCGCAACGATGCGTCGCGGCATGGCGGCTCGCATATCGGCGCTTGAGAAACCGAACTTCATCCAGCGGCACAAAGCGGTCGAGCACCACACGTCGCCCGTCCGCATCGATGTAGAACGCACCCGGCCAAGGCGCCACCAGCGCCCGAATCAAGTTGTAGATTCGCTCTGCGGGCCAGCTCCAATCAATCAGGCCATCCTCCGGTCGGCGGCGCGGCCAATGACGGGCGCGGCTCGAGTCTTGCGGATGTCGGGGCAGATTGCCTCGACGGGCCATGGCCACCACCTGCTGCAACATGGGCGGAATCTCGGCCAGCAGCTTATCTCGCAACGTCACCGCCGTATCGGTCCAATCGATCGCCACACGTTGTTGCAGCACAATGTCGCCCGTGTCCACGCCTTCGTCGAGATGGTGGATCGTTACGCCCGCTTCACGCTCTCCGTTGACCAGGGCCCAATTCAACACGTTGGCGCCGCGATACTCGGGCAAAAGCCCGGTATGTACGTTGAGCGCTGCCAGAGCAGGCCAACCAAGCCACTTCGCATCGAGCAACATCGAGTAGGCATTGACCAGAAACAACTCGGCTTCTGTTCGGCGAACGGCGGCGGCAAACTGTTCGAAGGCGGCCGTGTTTTTGCGAAAGGGTTGCACCAGCAGCGGCACGCCCACCGACTGCGCCAGCGCTTTTACTCGTGGCAGGTCGTTCGGACGATTGGCCGCTGCGACGATGCCGACCAGATCGTTGTTTCCCACGGCTTCGAGATAGCCCTCGATGCCCAGGCTGTTTGCCCACAGAAGCGTTCGCATCATGCGGCCTCCTGTCGGCGTTTCAGAAGGGCCCATTGCTCGGGTGTGAGAATGTCGCGCTCAACGCTGATCTTCAGCCGTTGGGCCAGCTCGGAGAGGCATTCAAGCATGGGCCGGTAAGTTTCCCGCCACCACATCGGGTGCGTCAACCACTGCACGGCGGGTGGCTGCTCGTCGAGAAACACGCGCAACGGATCGCGGCCCCGCCAGTCTTGGTTTGAGTCGGACAGGTAGTCGAAACGTTGAAAGAAATCGGGCGCGTACGTATTGATCCGCTGCTTTTGTAGAACAAGCTGACGAACCGGACGATGGCTTGGCATGTGAAACGATACAGCGTCGATCGTCGTTGCGTAGCGGCGTTCCCATGCCGAGGCAACTTGCTCGACCTGCTCGATCACCTGCCGATCGTCGTCTATTTCCGTGGCATCGAAGTGCAATGCCAGCTTGTGCCCATCGAGTAGAATCTGCTCGATCGCCCGCTGCGTGCTCTGCTCTTCGAAGCCGTAAAAGGGAGAACTCGGCTGAAAGAAATACGTGGCCTGCACACCTCGCTCGGCTTCCAACCGGCTGATTGCAACGACGTATTGCGGGTCGTAGTCGATATCGTGGCGCAGCAAGACGAAGCGGCGGTGCGACGGCTGCCGACGATACCGCACGCTGTCGAACCCGATGAACACGTAGCCCGACGAGAGCGCGGCCTCCAGATACGTGGCATAGGCCGCCCAAGTAAACGGTGAAACCGAAGGTTTCACTTTCGCCGGACGAACCGATTTTCCGCGGTGCTCCGAACGGCTTTTGCTCATTGCGGCCCCGGGTGTGTCGGCGTTTTCGGCGGGCGCACGCCCCCTGCCGGCAGAGCATCGCAACGCCGACTCGGAAGATGTTTTTCTCAGCACGTTTTGCGGGGTGTTCCGTCTCGGCTGCGCGTCGGCTCGCTCCCCCTTCTGATAATCGTCGGAGGCATTTCGCGGGTGTGTGGGCGTGTCGTTGGCAATCATATCGGCCCATGTGGCGCGCAGGCCGACCTCCAATCGTGTGTCGAGCTTCATGCCGAACGATTGCTCGAAACGAGAGCTGTCGGCCATCCAGCCTTCGCCTTCACCATGATTTGGGACCGGCTGCGATTCGAAACGCGGCTCGTGCCCTGCAATGGCGCCGATCTCGTGGGCGATCTGCCGGATTCCTACGGCCTGCGGTCCTCCGAGGTTGAACACCGCCAGTGGTTCATCGTGGCCGTTGGCTCTCAGCAGTCTCTCGATGGCGCGGCACACATCGGCAACGTAAACCGGCGTCAGCATCAAACCGTCCGATCCGGCCAACGTGACCGGTTGCCCTCGCACAATGCGCTCGATCAACAACGGAATCAGCGCACGCCGGTCTTGCGCCGGCCCGTAAACGGTAAACGGCCGAAGCACCGTAACCGGGAAAAAATCGGTATAAGATGCCACGGCCATTTCGGCCATCTGTTTGGTGCGACCATAGAACGACGTTGGCGACGGCGAAACATGTTCGTCGATCGGCTGTCGAGAGGGGGCGTAAACGTTCCCGCTTGAAGCGTAGACGAATCGCCGGATGCCACTTCGTCGCGACCAGTCGAGCAGCTCTACCAACGACGCTACATTCACGCGCAGCAGGTCGCCCGCATGGTTGGGAAACTCGCGATGATGTCGCGATTGGGCCAGCGCCACCAC
>WGDQ01000029.1 GCA_015493185.1 Planctomycetaceae bacterium | reverse complement strand
CTGGCTTCCGGACCGCGTGCGAGGGTGGCCGGCCGATCGCTCGTCCCCGGCGCTGGTGGCGCAGAGCAGCTTCGGCTTCGGTGGGACCAACGCGCACGTGGTGCTCGAGGGGGCCCCGGAGCCCAAGACGTCCGTGTCGGTCCCTCTTGCGGCGGGATCGCAGCGTGCCGGGCTGCTGGTGCTCTCGGCGGCCGACCGCCCGGCGCTGGAGTCGCTGGTGGACCGTCTGTGCGATTGGCTGGCCACCCGAGGCGGCCAGACGCCGCTGGAGGCCCTCTGCCACACAGCGGCCGTCCGCCGCAGCCAACTGGCCCACCGCCTGGCCATCACCGCCCGCGACAGCCAGCAGTTGCAGCAGCGCTTGCGCCGCCTTTTGAGCGATCGGAAGGCCTTTGCCGAAGTCACATCATCCGGCAGAACAAAACAGGCCAGGCCTTTGGCATTGTGGTTCGATGATTCTGCGTCGTGGTCGATTCAGGCGGGTCGCGACCTATACGAGAACCACCCGCTGGCCAAGAAGGTGCTAATCCAATGCGACAAGCTGTTTGCGGCCGCTGGCTGCGAGTCTCTTGTCGACAGACTGTTCCGCCCGCACGAGTTGGGCGATTCGTGTTCGGTTTATCTGGACCAGCCGTTGCACTTTGCCGTGCAGTACACACTGGCTCGGCTGCTGATCGATTGGGGGTTGTATCCGGAAATGGTGGCGGGCGTCGGGCTGGGCGAGATCACGGCAGCATGCATCGCCCGTTCGATTTCACTCGAAGACGCCGCTGGATTGGTTGTCGCGCGCCAGGCAATCCAGGCGGTGTTTCAGAACGAGGTTGGTTGTGTCGAGCTGAATGTTTTCGCCGGCCGCGAGCAAGTCGAGCATGTGCTGAAATCGAACCGTTGTGTTGAAGCGACAGTGATTGTTACGTACGGGCCAGAGCATGTTGTGGTGCGCACCCTAGAGAGTGTCCTTACCGAGGTGCAGCGTTGTTTGGACCGCGAGGGCATCGGCTGGCAAGTGCGAAGCGGCCCACCATCGCTCGCATGCTGCACAAATCTTATCGGTGATGCAATCCTTCGATTTGAAACAACCGTCTCACGTGTGCGCACCGTACGGCCCGAGCTGCACTGGATTTCGAGCGCAGAAGGCGAAACTTCTTCTTCGTGGACTCCCGAGGCGGACCACTGGCGGCACCAGCTACAGCGTCCGTGGAGAGTCGATCAGGCATGGAATCGGCTGCACGGTTTGCAGCCGGCGTGTATGGTGGAGATTGGTCGGTTGTTGCCGGAATTGCCGTCGTTCGAACGGGCCGACAACGCACCTGAGCGCATCGCATTGCCACAGCCGGAGCAAACCATTTGGCATAGCTTACTCGAGGCGCTGGGCAGGTTATATTTGATGGATGCGCCGATTGACTGGGACGCCTTCTACGCCGGCCGCGATCTTCCCGCCGTAGCGATGCCCACTTATCCCTTCCAACATCGGCGCTACTGGCACGATTCCAGGAGCGGCTTCACCCAAGGGCAGATGAGCACGCCCTCGAAGGATTCTGGGGTACGCGAACCGCAGCGCATGCAGCGCGAGCTCAAACATCCTCTTCTCGACGAACGACTCGACGAATCCAAGTTGCTCCCGCCGGGCCTGATGCCGGTTCCGGAGGGATCGTAGACGAGCCCCATGCCTTCGTTCCAAAAGCGATTTCGCGGCGGTAGCGAGCCGGTATTAGACCAATATCGGCTGTGCGGTCGGGCTGCGCTTTCGCCTGCGGCAATGTTGGAAATGGTGCTGGCCAGCTATCGGTTTTGGCGTGATGCTCCGGCATGTGTGCTCGAGGAGGTTCACTTCGCCCGACCGCTGTTTGTTGACAACAACCAGACGGCAGTCGCAAGAGTTGTTTTACGCGAAGACCGAGCCAACGACGCTTTTCTCGTGGTGGGCACCGAAGACGATCCTCAGAACCCCGCGGCCGCGCCGCAAAACTGGGCGGGCTATGCGAGTGGCAACATTCGTGTTGAAAGCGGGGCCGCGCCAGTGGTGCCCGACGTTTCGTCGCTAACGGCCCCTTTCTCGTCCGATCAGGCAGCCGCGGAGCCACCGTCAGGCGCGGGTGATCTCAACAAGCAGCGGCTCTGCGACGAAGAGGTTTACTCATTGGTTGCGCGAAGCGGGCTCGCGCTACACGACGGCTATCGCTGTTTGCAGCAGGTGGCGTTCGACCAACACCGAATGTGGGCCCAACTCTATCGGCCGTCGTTTGCTGACGATGCCCTGCCTGATGCAGAACTGCTGAGCTTGCACCCCGGCGTGCTGGAAAGTGCGCTGTGCGCAATGCGTGCTATGTTGTGCTCGACGTTGACGGGTGCGGCACCGGACTCGGACAGTGGGCAGTCGAACGCGATTGCGGCACCGTGGTTGCTAGTGCGCACGATTCGCGAAGCGCGCCTCTGGCGATCCATTCCGAGCGGGCCGGTTTTTGCACTCGGATGGCGGGAGCCGCCCGATAGCTCAATCTTGACAGCAAAGGGCGGTGAATCGCGGTCAAACGCCGCGAACGCTACGTCCTGCCTACGGTTGGTCGATCGTTATGGCCAGGTTCTCGTCGAACTGCTCGGCATCGAGTGGCGCGCGATGACGGCCGACGAAAGGCGGCCTTCGCCACAGCACGAAACCACAGCCAGTGCGTGCGAGACGGCAAGCGGTTTGAAGGAAGCGGGGCGAACAACAACTGCATTGCACAGCGCCGCAGATGCGCCTGCGGAGGAAGCGGATGCGGACGATTGGGCGACGTGGTTTTATGAGCGGTGGTGGGAACCAATGTCGCTCAATGCGGCGGCCACCAACCGACGTCTTGCGGCAAGCTGGCTGCTTGTTTCGGAAGGCTCGCCACTCAGTGCGGCTGTAGCAGATCGCTTGAGGCAAGCAAGCTGCCGAGTGCTGGAGCTTCGCCCTGGTGCTGCATTCTCGGGCATCGTCGACGATCGCTGCCATGTGAATGCACGCGATCCGGAAGATTGGCAGCGCCTCTGGCAGGCGGTGCGAGCAAAGCATCCTGATCTCAAGTCGGTTTTGTTTTTCAGTGACTCGAATGCCGTCGATCAGCAACCCGACGCGGCAGCCGGCGACTCATACGATTTCGAGACGACGCGAGACGCACTCGATCGCGGACTCTACCGTTTGCTCGCGCTGATTCAAAGCGCTACGGCAACGTGCAGCGACCTGGCGCTCTGGATCGTTACCGCCGGTGGGCAGAGCGTGTCGACATCGACTGGCTTTGAACGCGATTCGATGTATCAGAGCCCCCCGACGCGAGATCGCACTGGCGACGGCGTGCCGGAGCCGGGACCGATTGATGCGAGAAAAACGAGCCCAGCCCGCGAGGGCTCATCGGCACCGGACAGCCCAAGCGCCAACCAAAATCAATCTCCGCAAGCGGAAGGCGACGCACCCGCCGCGCAGCCGCCAGAGGATCGAGGTCGCTTGCGAACACGGAGCGACGAATCGGATCAAGGCGACCGAGGAGAAGACGCCCATCACGGTGACGCCGGCGGCGCGAGCCGACTGTCGGCGGCCATCGACGCGACGCAAGCCACGCTAATTGCGTTGGGGCGTGTGGCTGCCAAGGAATTTCCTTCGATGTCGGTGCGATGCATCGACGTGGCCGCGCCGGCGGTAGTCGACGCGGATATTGCTCAGGCGACGGCAGCGCAGGTTGTGCAAGAGCTGCGGCGTGGTTCGGGCGTCAGTAGCGCAGAAATCGAGGTCGCGCTGCGGAACCAGCAGCGATGGATACCGCGACTTGTTCGCATCGATCCCGGTCGTGTGCGACGCGGCCAGGAAGTCACAACCGATGCGCAACAGCCGATGCCTGCGCTTGGCGAGCGGAAGGATCGCGCTCAATACGACCGCGCGCCGGCTGAGCAGACACGGTGGCCTGCCATTCGTAGCAAAGGGGTGTACGTCATCACCGGTGGGCAAAATGGTGTGGGGCTTGAGATTGCCCGAGCACTGAGCGAACAGGCGCCGATACGGCTGGCGTTGATCAACCGCACGCCACTACCACCACGGTCTGAATGGGAAGATGTTCTGGCCGCCTCGGAATTCGGCCGAAACAATCCGTCCGGCACCACATCGGCGATTGCGCAATCGAGCGAGCAGACAGAACAACGGAAGATCGCGGCTCGCATCCGCGCGGTGCGTTTGCTCGAAACCGCCGGTGCTGAGGTGCTGCCAATCGCGGCCGATGTGGCCGATCGAGCAGCGTTGGAGCGAGCACTGGCTGAAGTACGCCGTCGCTGGGGACGTATCGACGGCATCGTGCACGCGGCCGGGGTGCTCAGCGATCGGGTGCTCAGTTTCATGGATCGGCCAACGATGGAAGCCACCCTGCGGCCCAAGGTGTATGGCACGCTGGCGCTGGCTGAACTGGTCGATTGCGACAACCTCGACTTCTTCGTGGTTTGTTCGAGCATGGCGTCGTTGATTCCGGGCGAGGGTCAGGCCAATCACGCGGCGGCCAATGCGTTTCAGGATGTCTTCGTTCGTTGGCTCCGTCGTCGCTTTCCCCACGCTTTGGCCATCAACTGGGGATTCTGGAGCGAGACGGGCGTTGTGGCTCAGCCACGTTTCCAGACCGCGCTGGCTGCCAAAGGGATTTATGCGATCGATAATCGGCGTGGACGCCGGGCATTTTTGGCTGCGCTGCGGCTTTCGACGCCGCAGGTGGCCGTTGCGCACATCGATGCATCGCGCTACGGCATCTTCGACGCGGCAACGGCCGCCGTTTGGCGCGCGAGCACGCGCCGTGTTGCGGAACAAGCTACCCGGCTGGCAGACGATCTGGATGGCGAATTGCGCCGCTACACGGGTTTCGATGGCACGCTCGATCAGCTCAGCATCGCGTACGCCGCCGCGGGCCTTGCTCGGCTTGGGTTATTTCAATCGTCGGGTCAACCGCTGCCCGAAAGCCAGCTCGGTTCGCGCGCTCGGGTGTTGCCTTGCTACGGTCGGCTGATGCGACGGCTCGTCGGCATGCTCGTCGACCATGGGCTGCTCGTCCGCAAAGGCAACGAGCTGATTGCCCCCCAGGCACTGCCGCAAAAGGTCGACACCGGTTTGCTCGATGCGGCCTTGCAACGCTTTCCGCAGGCTGAAGCGCACCTGCTCATGCTCGATCGGTGCGGCCGGCAGTTGCACCGTGTGTTGCGCGGCGAAGTCGACCCGTTGGAGGTCCTCTTTCCGGAAGGCTCGTTCGAAACGGCTCAGCGGCTTTATCGGCAATCGCCGTTCAGCCGCTACTTCAACGGATTGGCCTGTGCCGCGCTCGAGGCGGCCGTGGCGGAATTGCGAGCACAGCAGTCGGGCCGTTCTCGGAAGTTGCGCGTTCTCGAAGTCGGCGGCGGCACCGGTGGTACAACGCACGCGCTGTTGCCGGTGTTGCGTCGCGAAGCCGAACCGGTCGAGTACGTGTTTACCGACATCGCTCCCGCACTATTGCGGCGTGCACAGCAAGAATTCGCCCGCTACCCGTTCATTCAATACCGGCAGCTCGATATCGAACGGCCGGTCGAAGCACAGGGGCTCGACGACGCGGCGTTTGATGTGGTGATAGCGGCCAATGTGCTGCACGCAACGCGCCGCATCGATCAGTCTCTCGCGCACATTCGCCGGGCTCTGCGGCCGGGTGGGCTTTTGCTGCTGCTGGAAACGACACGCGACAAATATTATGCCGATCTGACCTTCGGGCTTACGGAGGGTTGGTGGCGATTCGAGGACGTTGATCTGCGCCCCGAAAGCCCGCTGCTTTCGGCAGATGCGTGGGTCGCTTCGCTCATGGCCGAGCATTTCGCCATCGCCCGGGCTTTTCCCGAAAATTTGCCCGTGATGTCCCGATCGGGGCAGCACCTCGTGTTGGCGCAAGCTACGCCGGAGGTCATCAGCAGTGGCGGCAGTTCACGCTCAGGCCACCAACGCGAGCAAGCGGCTTTTCCCAATACGGAGCTGTCGGACGATGTGTCGAGCAGCGCAGCGACCGGGACGTTTGTCGGCACACCGGCATCAGAAGCCGAAAGCAACCGCGGCGCCGAGCGGTCGGAGTGCGAGACAGAAATAGCAGATGCAAGTGCCATGGGCGAAGTGGACGCCACGACCGCGCCAACGCGCCTCGGCGGGGCTTCGCCAGCAGCCGCTTCGAGTCGTCACGATGACCCGCCACCGCACGCTGGCACAAACCAAGCTGTTCCGCACGGCAGCGACTTGAGCGACGATGCGCTGCTCGTGCAAGCCGTTCGCGATCGGTTGCAGGCGTTGCTGGCGGCAATTCTGGAGTTGCCTTGCGAGGCGTTGGAAGACGATCGTCCGCTGGAAGAAGTGGGGCTCGACAGCCTGCTGTCGCTCGAGGCCGTGGCCCGCATCAAGGAAGAGTTCGGCATCGAACAGTTTTCGCCTCCTGTTCTGTTTTCGCATCCGAGTATTGAACAACTGGCTGACTATCTTGTCGGCGAAAATCGCGAGGCCATCCAGAAACACCTTGCGCCGCGAACCGCACGGCAAACGCCACGCACCGCGCCGAACCGGCCGGCATCGTCAGTGCATGGTGAACGAGAGGATTTCGCAACGACGTCTCAACCGGATTCATCTCAGCCAGGGTCGCCTCAACCGGAACCACGTCGAGTAACGCCATCCCAACCCGAATCGTCTCGATCGGGGTCGCGAGGCACCAGCCCTTCTGGTCCGGTCGCCACACCGCCAGAGCAGTCTGCCGTCAAGGCGCACACACCAGCCCATGGCGAAACCGATGCCGAATCATCGCAGCCTCGTTGGCATCTGCGTGACGATGTTGAAACCAGCCGCAGCAGCGCCGATTCACTGAGGTTTGCCGCGCCGCCACGCACTGCCGCCGCTCGGCCGTCTGTGGAAGCTGGCCGAGAAGGTTCCCCGAATCGGGACATCGCGATCATCGGCTATGCGTGCCGGTTCCCTGGCGCTGAGACCCCAGAGACGTTTTGGAAAAACGTGCGACGCGGCGTTGACGCCGTGGGGCCCATGCCCGTTTGGCGGAAGCACGCTACGGCGTATGCAACGGATGGCTCGCCGCGCGAGAGGACGACCGTCGAAGGCGGCTTTCTTAGCGACGTGGAAGGTTTTGATCCACTGTTTTTCCGCATCTCGCCGGCGGAAGCAGCGCATATGGAGCCAAGGCAACGGCTGTTCTTGGAAGTGGCCTACGAGGCGATCGAGCGGGCCGGCTATGGCGGCACTGCTCTGCGCGGACGGCGAGTGGGCGTATTCGTTGGCGCCGGCGCCCAAGTGTTGCTGGCCCAAGACGGCAAGGGTCCCGACTCGTCGATCGATCAGCATTGGGCCACCGGGCTTACCCCATCTGTGCTGGCCAGCCGATTGAGTTACTTTCTCGACCTGCAAGGACCATGTCTCACGATCGACACGGCCTGTTCCAGCGCGCTGGTGGCTTTGCACTATGCGGTGCAGAGCCTGCGCCGCGGCGAGTGCGATATGGCCATTGTCGGCGGCGTGCATCTGAATCTCAGGCCGCTCAATTACGCCGCTTTTCAGCAAATGGGGGCGTTGGCGAGCGATTGGCGATGCAAGGCTTTCGACGATCGGGCCGATGGTTTCGTGCCGGGCGAAGGCATTGGGGTTGTCGTGCTGCGCCCAATCGACGTGGCCATCGAACAACGCGATACGGTCGCCGCAGTAATCCGTGGCACGGCCACCAACAACGATGGCCGGTCCAACGGCCTGACGGCGCCCAACCCCGCCGCGCAACGCGACGTTGTGCTGAGCGCCTGGCGCGACGCGCGACTCGACCCGACAACGCTCGACTACATCGAGGCCCACGGCACGGGCACTTCGTTGGGCGACCCGATCGAAGTGCGCGGGCTGCGCGAAGCTTTTGCGCGTTACACGCAAGCGCGGCAGTTTTGCCGGCTGGGGTCGGTGAAAAGCAACATCGGCCATCTCGAACCAGCCTCGGGCATGGCCAGCTTGATCAAGGTCATCGAGTCGCTGCGACACGAGCAGTTTGCGCCCACGCTGCACATCGAGTCGCCCAATCGGCACATTGCGTTCGAAAGCACACCGCTGTATTTGAGCGATCGGGCCGATCCCTGGCCACGACGTCCAGATCGTCCGCGCCGGGCCGGTGTGAGCGCCTTCGGAATCAGCGGTAGCAACGTGCACGTAGTGATCGAGGAAGCACCGGCACCGCACCGCGAGACTCTGCGGGAAGAGAATGATCCAGAACGGCCCGAACTACTGGTGCTGTCGGCCCGCAGCGAGGTCGCGCTACGGCGTCTGGTCGAACGCTACGTGCGCTATCTCGGTTCGGCCGAAGTGGCCCCACTCGGCGACATTTGCTTCACGGCCGCGACGGGGCGTTTTCATCTTCCGCATCGACTGGCGATCGTGGCGAGTCGGCCGGACGAAATCGCCGAAAAGCTCTATATGGCCCAGGCCGAGTGGCAACAGCCTGAGCGGCTGCGCGGCTCGCTCGTCTTCCGCCTCCCCTCGGACGACGACGAATGGGCCGATGTTTTGACGGAGCACATTCTGCCGAGGTTACGAGGTTTGCCGCCGCATTGGCTGCGGTGGCTGTCCACCGTCGGTACGGGCCAGCGCTTCCAGCGGGACATCCGGCCGTGGCTGTTGCGAAAGCCTGAAGGCCCCACCGGGAGAACATCTTCGCACGCTTCTCACAACGTAAGGGCGGCCGACGATCTGTCGCTGTCGGGCGAAGTCACATTGTGCCACGCCACGCCGCGCGAACGTCGTCAACTGCTGGCGATTGTGGCCCTTTGGTACAGCGCGGGCGTTGATATCCGTTGGGATGCGATTTTCGCCGGCGACGAGCGACCGGCTCATCGCGTGCCACTGCCCACCTCACCGTTCGAGCGCAGGAAGCTCGCCCCGGCCGCGCTACCCGCCGTTGCGGGTGCCTCTGCCGAGCCCCATGCGACGCCCACTGACGTTGCCGAACAGTCGGGTCGGTGTGAGCAATCGTTGTGGCCGTGGCTACACGAAGTGGTTTGGGAGCGCGTGAACAGCGTGTCTCAGGGCGCACCACGCAAAGGCGTGTGGGTCGTTTTCGCGGACCGCTTCGGCTTTGGAGAACAACTAACTGAGCGGCTCCGCGCGGCCGGGCGACGGTGCCTCTGCGTTCGATATGAATATGAAGAGCACAGCACCACGACACCGGGCCGGCGTGCTACCCCGTCCCCCGGATCGGCTGGCAACCAGGCCGACATCGGCGCGACCGATATCGACACATGGACCATTGTGCCGGACGATCCTCAAGCCTACGAGCGGCTCGCACACCACATTGCCAGCGGGTCCGAGCCGCTTGGTGGTATCGTGCATCTTTGGTCGTTCGATATGGCTCCCACGCCAGGCGGCGAAGACATTGCTTCAAGCAATTACCGTGACAGCGATCCCAGCGATTTCCCCTCGGATTCTGGTGCCTCGTTGATTTCGTCAGCGGCGTCTCCTGATGCCTATAGTGCGGGCTCGCGGCATTCCGATCGGCGGGCGGCGGTGGGCTTAGAAAGTGCGCTGTTGGCCGTGCAGGCTTTCACGCGACGGTGCCCACCAACATGGACTTTGGGCTTGGTAACGTACGGAGCCCAGGCGATCGACGATCACGAAATCTGCTCGTTGCCGACGGCCGCTGGGCTGTGGGGGCTGGCCCGCGTCGTTAAGCT
>WGDQ01000028.1 GCA_015493185.1 Planctomycetaceae bacterium | reverse complement strand
AGCATGGGCCACGGGCACGGCGAAATCCAACGCGATCGGTGCAGGGCCGAGTGCCGGCACGGTGATTCGCAAACCGAAACCCGGCGCGACGCGGAAGTTGTCTTCCACGATTTTCACGCTTTCCTCCACCGTGCCGAAATCGACGAAAAACACGCCGCGCAGCATGTCGTCGGCCGTGATCGGAAATAGATACTCGGCCGACCCGAGCAATTGGAACTCGCCGCCCACCGGCACACCGAAGACGCGAGGCGAAACGCCGCGGAAGTCGAAGCCTCGCATTGTCGTGTAGCCGCCGGCAAAGAATCGCTCGAAAATCGGCGTCTGATTGCCGGTAATGCCTACGCGGCCCCGCAGTGCCACCACATGGCGACCCGAACGATCAGCCCGCTGACGCATGAGGAAGTATTGCCGCGCATCGACGATGCCGCGTGGATAGTCGAACTCACCGAAGCCCTGCTCGTAGGCCATTTCGATGTAATGACCCTCAGTGGGCAAGAAAGTGCTGTCGCGCGTGTCGTGCGTTAGTGCAAAGCGGGCTACGTAAACGTCGTTGTCGCCCAACACGGCGGTCAGGTCGTCGGGCGTCGGAATGAACGGATTGCGGACATTCACGTTTTGCGCGCTGAGGGCCACGGTGGCTGTCAGGTCGGGCGTGAGGCGGCGGCCAAGCGATATTCGGCCCCCGAGTCGCTGTTCGTCCCACTCGCGGTAGCGACGGTCGAAGAAGAAACCGCTGATGCCGAAGCTGATCGGCGTGTCGAACAAATACGGTTCGGTCAGGCTGAATAGATAACGCTGCACTTGCGAACCCGGAACGGCTTCCAGTCGAAGCCGCTGCCCGGCGCCGCGGAAGGCCGTGCCGTTGCGGATGTCGTCCCAGCTTCTAGGAAAGCGGAACAGGTCGAAGTTCTGTTCGTCGATGACAATGTTGCCCAACAAACCCACCGACGAGTTGACACCCACGCCGAACATCAGCCGGCCGGTTTGCGTTTCTTGCAGCAACACGTCCACATCCAGGTCGCGGGGTGGCGGCTCGAGGAAGTTGAGCCCGTCGTCCGGGTAAATGTCGTTCGAACGATCCAGGTCGGGCGGCGGCAGCACGCCCGGAGCCGGCGATGCGGGTGCGGCCGGGGGTGGGCCGGCAAATGCCGCGCCCCCGCCGCTGAAGCCGGGCGGTTGCATCGTGGGTGGGAACGTTGCGGATGGAGCCGGCCGATTCGTTGCCGGTGCACTGTAGGCTGAGCTGCCGCCGGCGGTACCGTAGGCCGCGGCAGGCGGCGGCGAGCCGGTGGCTGCGTTGCCAGGAGCTGTTGCGGCACCCGGGACCGAAGGCGCCGGCTGTACGGTATAGCCGGACGCGCCGGCTGGCGGAGGATACCCGCCCCTGGGCGCATACGATGGCGCAGCTTGGTTGGTCGAGGGCACTTGTCCGGGTGATGCCGTGCCCGACCCGTAAGGCGACGGAAGAACGCCACGCGCGCCAGAAGACCGTGGCGCGATGGCCGGATAACCTTGCCTCGGTACAGGTGGCCCGACCGAGGGCGACGCACTGGCCCCGCCGCCAAATGGGTCGTATTGACCCCGAATGATCATTTCCTCGGCCCCTGCCGGGGGCCGGCCTGATTGCGAATTCCCAGAGCGGGGGGCGCTGCGGTTCGGCCGATTGTCTTGGGCGGCGCTTGCTGATTGCCCTTGACGCTTTGGCCAGCGGCGCAATGCGGCCTCGGGCTGAGACGCTTGGCGCGGAGCAACCGTTGTGCCGGCAGCCGCGGAAGACGTGGAGGAGTTGTTCCCGGCTGCTGGCTGAGACGACCGCCATCGGCCGGCCTCGGTCGTATTGTCGGGGCTTTGGCCGCGGAAGCCGGATCGCCGTTGGTTGTCGGGTTTTTCGGCAAGACTTTCGTCGTCCGCTTCGGGTGGGCTGAAGACGATTTTCGGCGTGATGCCTCGTTGCGGCTGATGCAAGAACAACCCCGAGGCTTGCAAACGCCGTTCACTGGCGCGGAGCTTGCGAATGTCGACGATCTCTCCGGGATGGAACGATAAGCGGTTCAACACCGTCGTATGTCGGGTGTGTGGGTTTTCGCCTTCGATGCGGACGTTGATTCGCCCGATGCGGTACTGGGCTCCTTCGTCGATGTTGTAAACCAAATCGAGCTCGCCCGGCTGTTCGAGAAATCGCGGATCGGCTTCCACGTCGGCAAACACATAGCCTTGGCTGCCGTAACGCTCGCGGATGTGGCCCACGTCTTGTGTCATAAGGGCCTGGTCGAAAAAGTCGCCCGGTTTCAGCTCCAGTTCGCCGCGCAGTTCCTCGGCGTCGAACTTGCGATTGCCGAGGAACGAGATCGAGCGGATTTTGTATCGCGGCCCTTCGTCGATGTAGAACGTGAGCGTGACCCACTTGTTCTTTTTGTCGTACTTCAGTTCGCGCCCGATGCGAGCACGAAAGAAACCGAGGCTTCGGTAATAGGCGGTCAGCCGGTCAACGTCTTCGTCGATTTTGTTGCGATCGGCATAGCCTTTGAACACCCAAAGGATGGGTGGTTTCGATTGAATTTGTGTCTTCAGTCGGGCATCGGTCGTGATCGTGTTGCCCACGAACTCGACTTTGCGGATGCGCTGACGGGGGCCCTCGTGAATGAGATACACCGCGCCGCGATCGCCTTTTTTGTTGCCCTCGAACACCTCGACGCGCACGTTCGAAAAGCCACGCTCGGCGTAAAGCTCTTCGATCTTCCGGCGACCTTCGGCAATGGCGTAGGGATCGAGCGCATCGCCCACTTTCAGGCCCGTTCGCTC
>WGDQ01000027.1 GCA_015493185.1 Planctomycetaceae bacterium | reverse complement strand
CCCTTCAGCCACAAGACGGCCCGTTGCCGGCCGGGTCATCGGACCTTGCCCGAGGGGCGTGCGATCTGCACCGGGAAACGACGCACGTTGTTTCCCGATGGCCCGATAAAGCCGGCTCTTCAATAGAGCGCTGAGCGCCGCCTGCGTGGTAGGCCATCGTGCGACTCGGTGCTCTGGCTCTCTCTTTCTTTTCTGCCGTCTCCGGCGTCCGGCGATCGCTTCGCTACTTCTTGCGTTGGCGACGGCCGGCATGCGGGGGGGTGAATTCAAAAACTCAAGCCGGCATGTCGAGGGAATTCAAGAACCCAAAAAGATGCAACGCATCCGCGGACTGCGCGAGCGCGGAGGGGCCACGTTGCGAAACGGGCCGGAAAAGCCTTGGAGAAAAAGAGGAGAAAAACAAAGAGCTTGGCTGCTTCTCAAGAGGGGCTAGAGGAAGTCGCGATCGGAGACGGCGTGCGCGCCGCGTAGCGCGGAACGAATCATCAGCAACTCGCCGATATTCTCGGTGGTAACTACCCCGATCAACTGATCGTCGCGCAGCACGGGCAGCGCTGAGCAGTGGGCTTCTTGCATGCGCTGCATGACGGAGTTGAGCGTTTCGCGTTCGTGAACGATGGGACAGTCGGTTTCCATCACGTCGGCCACGCGCAGATTTTCGCCGTGCTGCAATGCCTTGGCCAACCGCTGGCGGTGCAGAAAGCCGACGTAGCGGCCGTTTTCGACCACCGGAAAGTCGGGCTGCCAGCCTTCGAGCAGGGCCTCGGCGGCGGTGCGCAGCGGCTCGTCGGGCGATAGGGCGCGGAAGTGGCGGATCATGGCCTGCGTGACCGGCACATCTTCGAGCAGCAATCGGATTTCGGTCAGCTTGGCCTCGCCCGTAGCGCCGAGAAATACAAACAAGGCGATGAAGACGAGGAACGGATTGAACACGATAAAGAGCCCGAACATGGCAAACAGGATGGCCATGAACTGCCCAACCGAGGCCGCGATTTCGGTGGCGCGGAGATAATCCATCCGCGTGGCCAACAGCGCGCGGAGCATGCGCCCGCCATCCATGGGAAAGGCCGGCAGAAGATTGAACAGCACCAAGGCCACGTTGGCCCACATCAGGTTTTGCAGGAAGCGGCCGCTCAGCAGCGGGCCGGGCATCAGCCCTTGCACACCGGCAATGGGCAACAACACACCGGCAAGCACCACCGCGATGACAACGTTGACGGCCGGACCGGCGACGGCCACGAGAAACTCTTGCAACGGCTCCTCGGGCATGCGTTGCAAACGGGCCACGCCGCCAATGGGCAGCAGGATGATATCGCGGGTTTGCACGCCATAGCGGCGAGCCGTGAGGGCATGCCCCAATTCGTGCAGCACAACGCAGCCGAACAGCGCCAGCACGAAGCCCGCCCCCGAGGTGGCGGCCACCCATCCCTGCCCTGCCGCGAGATACGAAGCGAAAATCCAGCCGATGAGCAGCAGAAACGTCCAGTGCAGGTAGACGTTGATGCCGGCCACGCTGCCGATGCGCCAAGACCACTTCGTCATCGCAAAACTTCCTTGGTCGCTGAGAGTAACCTATGGGCGGAAACGCGTTGTGAAGATACCAGACGCCGCGGCGCGGGGCTTCTTTCCTAATCTTCCCGACCCACCATTTCGCCGGAAGGCTCAAGGTCGGAGGGGGCAGTTTGTCCACGGGTTCACCCGAAATTGCACCGGGGCCGACGGTGAAGGCAAAGGCCCAATTCTAGTGGTGGGCATCGGGTGCGCTGGACGTTAGACTACTACGAAAGTCGCCGGTTGTTTGGCGAACCAGACACCACGGCGACTGCCGCGACGCGTTTCGCCACATTACATGCTGTTGGTTTCACGCTCAGCGGTGCCCGCCGGCAAGCGGTGGTGCGCATTTTTCATCAGATCGTGGATCAGGGTTTGACAATCGCCAGATGCTCGTTGGCGCCCCGCTTTGAGGGACACCGCGAGCCGGTGGCACGGTTCAGATGATGTTGAAATCGCAGTTTCGATCCACGTCCCGCTCGTCGCGCTTTCTTAGCACGCTGGAAGGCCACGACCGATTCTATGTTGTGATGCACGACAATCCAGACCCCGATGCGATTGCGACGGGCTGGGCCATCAAAGTGCTGATTGAAGAGAGCGGTTTGCCGGGCCCCGTGCGGCTGCTGGGCGGTGGAGCCATTGTACGGGCGGAAAACCGTCATATGGTCGAACTGCTCATGCCGCCCATACAGTTGGTCAATTGCATTCAGGTGCCCGAGAATACGGCCACGGTGCTGGTCGATTGCGGATTGGGAACCACGAACCAACTGCTGACACGGGCGGCCATTCAGCCCGTGGCGGTGATCGACCACCACGAAAACGTCGAGGCGGCGAACGTGCCGTTTCACGACATCCGGCCCGCGCTGGCCGCATCGTCGACGATTGCCGCCAGTTATCTTCGCGAGCAGCATGTGGAACCGGGCGTGCGGCTGGCCACCGCGCTGCTCTACGCCATACATACCGAAACGCGCGGAACCGAAACGCAATATTCGCGTTTGGACCGTTCGATTCTGCTTTGGCTCACCAAGCGGGCCGACCCGGCACTGGTGGCAGAGATCGAGAACGCCCCGCTCTCGCGGTCGTATTTTCGCGACCTGACGCTGGCCATGCAAAACACGCGGCTGTACGGCGATGCGGCGCTGTGCCTGTTGCCACAGGCGAGCGGGGCAGAGATTGTGGGCGAAGTGGCCGATCTGTTGATCCGTGGCGAAGGCATTCGCCGTGTGCTATGCGCCGCGGTGATCGGCGCAGACGTGATTCTCTCGGCTCGCACCGAACGCGACGCCGAAAACGCCGCGCAGTTGATTGTTCGCACGTTGCGCGGCATTGGTGGCGGCGGCGGGCACGAGCACCGTGCCGGAGGCAAAATCTCGGACATCGCCCGAGGCGGCCGGTTCGACGATTATTTGCAAACCGTGCTGAAAAATCGCTGGCTCGATGCCTGTGACCTGCCGGCCAATACGCCCGGCGTGTGGCTCGTGGAAGAAGCACCCGCCAAACGGTAGCTAGCTGCAAACGAAGGCCGATCGCGTCGTCCGCATCGCCGGCATCGTGGAATCAGAAGCGTGCCGGCGCGATGAAGCGGTGCGGGCCGGCACGGCTGGATTGGGCAGCGCACGCAACGGCCGATGGGCGTCGTCGTTACTTTCTCGGCTTCTTCGAGCGCCCTGCTACGCCGAGCGCCGCGTGACGACCAGCCCCAGCCAGCCGAACATGCCCAGTGCGAGCAACAGCAACGTAGAAGGCTCGGGAACGACTGCAAACGTCACCGAGTCGAGCTCGAAGTCTTGTGCGACGTCCGGGTCGAAGAAGATGCTGATCTGCACGGGATTGGCCGTGTCGACCGCTCCGATGTTGTTGAACGAAGCCAGATCGAACTGCCACGCGAAGGGCGACATGATGGCCGTGGACATCGATTGCGTGAGATCGGCCATGTTGACGCCGTCGGAAACGGTGATGGTCACGTCCATGTCGGAACCGAAGCCGGCATCGAACAGGTTGAAATTCAACGAGATCGATTGCATAGCCGCCGGCACTTCGGAAGCAAGTGTCGGCCCGTCGTAGAGCAACAGCAGCGAGCCATCGGCGTTGGGTCCGCTGGCATAAACAAGGTTGCCACCGCTGATCTCGGCACCAATGGAATTGGCGAATCCACTGGCCGTGACGGTAGTGACGTCGAGGTTGCGGTCGCCTGCAATTACACCGGCAACCGTCTCGCTGAAAGAAACGCCTCCCGGCGCTGTGAACAAAGCGCCGGGAAAGGTGCTGAAGTCGAAACTGTCGATCAACAGTGCCTTGGCGGATTGGGCAGGAATTGCCAGCGCCCAGACCACCACGGCACTGGCCAAAACCAGACGACGGCCAAACTCTTTCTTCATCGTTGTCGTAACCTTTCGCACGCGTTTGCCGGAATGGCCCAATTCCAGCGCATGCGACTTGAGCCGCTACCCCTGTTTCACTGTTCCGCGCCCATTCGGGCCTGTAATTGTGCTGGCCACACAACTGCCTAAGTTACCCAACAACTCCCAGTTGGGCTAGTAGAGTTTCCGTTAAACCGCGAAAAATCGCACAAAACGGGCGGCATTGGATTATCTGATGATCCAATTGGTCCCAAAAATCCCATCGGCTGGGGGAGGTCATCCCCAAGGCAATGTTTAGCGTGTGGCGACACTCCGGCTCTGAACCGAAACCGTTGAGGGAAACATCAGCAAACGTTGGGCGGCGAACGAAGAACGATTGGCACACAGCAAAAGCGCTGCGCACTGCATACGGGACAAACATTGCACCAGCCGGTCAGCCGGTGCGCGACAAGACCAGAGCGGGCGCTTGATTGCAAAACGATGGATTGAAGAATCGTCCCAACAACCGGCGCGCAAGAGAAGCAGAGCGGGTCGGCAGCACGATGCGTGCGACGCACGACTCTTTTTTGTCCGCGCTGATGGAGACGCATTGCCGCGTGGTTCCGCGTGGGCAAGGCGGCGGAACCACGCGGATGCGTAGCACGGATGCTTCAGCGGGATGCTCGGGAAGCAGAAAGAAGGCTTTGCAGCCAAGCCCGCTACGGCGCGGCGTTTTTGTTGTCGCGGTTTGCCGCGTTTGCCGAAGGTGGTGTCTTTTTCTCTGCCTTGCGCCGGGCCTTCGCACGGCCACGCGACCGTCGCGACCCGGCCAATAACTCGTCGAGCTTGCGCTGCTGCTCGGGCGTGAGAACCTGGCGGATTTCGGCGTTACGCTCGGCGATGAGCTGTTCGATTTGTTTGCGCAGCGGCTCGATTTTTTCTCGGTATCGCCGTTGGATTTCGTAGATCGACTGCCGCTGCTCGTCGGTTACGAGCCTGGCATAGTGGTTGGGCAAGCGTCGGCGTTGTTTCTTGGCGCTGGTGGCGGCCGGCGTCTTTTTCGATTTCGATGGCTTCGCTTGGGGCGTGGCGTTGGACGGCTCGTCGGCCTGAAGTGGTGCGGAAAACAGCAGAATTGCGACGGCGATCATGAACACGTGCGGTCCACGCTTTCGGCAGAAATCGGCTTTGATCCACATGGAGCATTTCTCCTTTTCTCAGACCTCAAAAGAAAACGAGTACGTCGGGAGCCCAAGGCGCCGACGAACGAAACCGACGCAGAACGTGGCCGCTTCTCTGATGTGCGCGTTGTCGACCGCACGCAGTGGAGCTTTGCGGTGCGGCAGCCGCCACGATGCCCGAGGTGAGTATCGGGCAGCTTCGTTTGCAGCGAGTCGCTTCGGAAGGGAGGCGCCGATGGTTGCGAAGCGAATGACGACGAAACGTATCGAGACGCGCGGCGTGCTGGCGAAGGAGATTGGCCCGAGAATTGGCTGTTGGCATCCCGCACGCACCTGCCCCCGCACGTTGGCCTAAAGAGGAATGAAAACTGTGTGAGACAATCCGCGGCGCGAGGCAAATGGTAACACTCGCTATATCGAGCGACAACAAAATTCCGGTCGGAATCCGCTGTGGCCTGTGTGGCTTCGGCCCCATTGAATCTCGGTCGCATGGTGCCGGCAGATGCGGTTCCGCCGGCTTGCATCGCGCGAGATTGTGCGGCGCTTGATGGCGCAAAGCGGGTTCGGCGCTACGTGGCCGAGGCAGGACGTGTCGGCTGCGGATGCGTGAGCCGACCATGTCACGGTGCCGGCGCGGCAGCGTGTGGACAAGCGGTTTTGTACTGCGAGCAAGGCGAGAAAGGTGAGAGAATCGCGTCTAACACAGGGCCGATTCATCAGTTATACTTGTACTTTACATATGGCGATTCGCCTGACGTGCTGCCCGCTGACGGGGCGTT
>WGDQ01000026.1 GCA_015493185.1 Planctomycetaceae bacterium | reverse complement strand
GCGATGTGGCCGGACGACCCCGCCGACCCGGGCCAGACCGCGGCCCAACGCCCAGAGACTCCACAATCACCTTGATCAACGCTACAATTGGTTCTGGACAGCGATAGCGAGCGTCCATGCGACGCCTCCCTGCGTTGGGGGTCTGTTTGCCTAACAACAACCCTCCCCGACGCAGGGAATTTTATGCGCTCAGCATTTTCCGGACAGACTCGAAGTAGAGACTGATAGCGACCTCCCGTTGTCTGGAACCGCGGCCCAACGGCGCAGCGTAGCGGATCGTGCACCAGGGTCGGAATCGGCAGGAGAGATAGACACATACAGCCGCACGGCGTACGGCCAACCGGTTCACAGCTTGCGGTCGCTGCTGGACCACCTTGCGACCCTGTGCCGCACCCGCGTGCAGGCCGGCGAGAATCCGGAGCACAGTTTCTGGTTGGACACCTCGCCAACGCTTCTCCAGGCGAGGGCCCTCGAGCTCCTTGGCATTCGCACTACCAGCCCCAACCCTAACCGGCAGCCAGAAACAGACCTGGGATTCACCATAACCCGGTACCACCGCGTGCAATGGAGTCGGTCCCCTTGCGAACGCATGGCCGGGAAGCGATGATATCTGGCGTAGGTCGCAGCAGCGGAGGGCTTGTTATGGCGGTGTCTGCCGTCTATTTGCTGGTACTCGCGGCGTGTGCACAGATCCCCGTGAAGCCCAGCTTTGATGAGTTCGTGCGTAGCCTGGACCTCGACAGGCCTGTGATCGGTGTGCAGGTCGTGAGTCGGGACCAAGCAGCGCCGTTGTTAAGGTCCAAGGGTTTTGTCCTGCCACGCCGTAAGGGCGTTTGGGTAGTCGACGTCGACGACTACTCGCCGGCGAAAAAAGCTGGCATTCAAGTGGCGGATCTCTTGGTGAGCGTCAATCGCTCGCCCGTACCCACGCCCGAAGAGTTGCGATCGCTGCTGCGGGAGATCAAAGTTGGCTCTCCGGTAGAAGTGGTGTTCTTGCGACCGGAGGAGCGACGCAAGAAGGGAGCGAAGCGTGCGTCGGTCGTGTGGCGTCGTGGGCGGGTGAAGGTAAGCCCGGTAACACTCGGGGAGTTTGCCCTTGCCGGGATGGTGAGGCGGGATGATCCGATCACTGGGGCAGTGGCATACGTACATCGTGACACGGCGGCAGCTGGCGTAACAACCACGGTTTACGCTGCGGTGTTGGGAGGCGAAGACGAAGTGGCAGGGATTTCTTTGACTTTCAAGTACGTGGGACGCGACTGGGTGTTTTGGACCGAACTTCATATCAAGGCGGGGCCGAAGGTGTGGAAACTGACGGTACCATACCGAGATGTCAAACGTGACGTCGTCGCGGCTGATCGCGTTTGGGAGTGGTACACGCTGGGGCCGAGTGACCGCGCCCTCCAGATGGCGTATTCCCTAGCAACCGCCGACCGCGCCTTGGTACGCTTCGCGGGGGATAAGTCTTACCATGATCATGCGTTGTCGCGCGACGAGCAAAAGCGACTTTTGCGCACCCTGATCGCGTACTATGCCCTATTGCGGCGCGGAAACCCGACCGAATGAGTGGTGCCCGGGTCAGTGACCGAGAGGCTGGCAGGGTGCCTAGCTTGATTCACGTCGACCGCGACACACTTGGCTGCAATCGGTGGCTCTCTACGGTAGCAGGAGTCCCGGGCGAGCTCGAAGCAGAAGTGTTCCGTTATCCAGCTCTGCCGCCGACACCCGGCCGACACCCGCAACGATCTTTGCCCGATCGCGGGGGACAATGGGGGCAACGCGGTGCCTGCGCGGCCGTTTCCAGGTTGCCTACCGTACACCGCGGCAACGGCGCCTGCTGCGGTTTTTCGCTGGCAGGGTGGAACCGTACTGCGGCTGGGGATCAGACGCTCGCTCCGGAGAATCGGAGTCAGCGGACTTCAGGCAGGTGATGTCCATCGAATGGTGATCGCCGCGGTGGCCGGCTTGAGCTCTTCCCGACTCGGCGCCGAACGGCTGGAACCGTTCACGGCAAAAGGGCGGTCTTTGACGCGCTGGTGTTGAGCGAAAGGCCCAAACCGGACATTCCGGGCAGTCGAGAGAAAAGATGTTGGCCAAGGGTGTATGGGGGAGATGTCACCGAGGGTCGCCACAGCGGTGGCGGGCGATTGAAAAGCTTGAGGGGACGATCGAGCAGGCACGGTCGTAGGTAGAGG
>WGDQ01000025.1 GCA_015493185.1 Planctomycetaceae bacterium | reverse complement strand
GCGCCCGCCCCCACTCCGGCACGCTGCGGTACTTCCACTACCAAAACTACATGGCCCCAATGGCCAGTGGCTCAGCACCGAGCCAGGGCATGGTGATTTGTCCTGCCTCGGGCGGCACGCTCAGCGCCGTGGCCCACGGTGCGTCGGGCAATCTGATTCACCGGGCCGCCGCCGTTCATCTGAAAGAGCGCCGGCGGCTGATTGTGGTGCCTCGCGAAACCCCGCTTTCGATCATCCAGCTAGACAACCTCCGCCGCCTCGTCGAAGCCGGCGCCACGGTGTTGCCCGCCATGCCGGGTTTTTATCAGCGAGCCACCTGCGTTGGCGATCTGGTCGACTTCGTCGTGGCTCGTATCTGCGATCACCTGGCAGTCGAGCACGGTCTGCTCGAGGCCTGGGGAAGCCACTGAACCGCTCCCCGCTGATATTCCTCATTGCCGCTGCGCTGTTGGCCGACCAACCGCTTTCGGGCGATGCCGCATCGTTGCACCAACATCGCCGAAACGGCCGAAGCTGCCCGAATCGGGCAGGCAGGCGCGATCACCCGGTCGGTTTGGCCAGCCCGTTTGCCCCCCGCCAATCTTTCCATCCAAAAGCAGCCGCGGGGGCGGTTAACGCAGTCGGGCGTCAACGGTTAAGATACTGAAACCCAGTTCGGTCGCACATCGGTACGATGCCGCCCGTGCCGTTGCCGCGCGATGGCCTCGTCGCCTCGTGCAGCTTGCAACTGCCGGCGGCAATGCCCGTTCACCCTCCGACAGATACTCGTATTCACCGCCCCGTGCAGCCGCGCCCGGCGCAGGTTCGCGTTTTGCGGCTCGCGATGCCGTCCGGTTTGCGGACCGCGTGCCGGTGCCCGATCATTCTTTCCGACTTTCCGAGCAACCACGTCGCTTTCGCGTATGAGGCAGCAGCCAACCACTGTTTCCACTCGCTGGCCGGTTTGAGTGCTGGTTCGTTTTCTTGGTGCAAGTTCCTGGTGCAAGTTCTCACTGCAAGCAGCCATCGGATCGCTCGTATGTTGCGCAACTTGCGGCATATCCTGGAAATGATTCGCTTCAGCCACACGCTCTTTGCGCTGCCGTTTGCGCTGTTGGCGGCGCTGATGGCGTGGCGTCTTCCGCCGCAACCACCTTTTCGGCTGCGCGACGCGATTGGCATCTTGTTGTGCATGGTTTTTGCCCGCAGCGCGGCGATGGCCTTCAATCGGCTGGTCGACCGCGACCTCGACGCGCAAAACCCCCGCACCCGCATGCGCCATTTGCCGGCCGGCATTCTCACCGTCCGATCTGTGGCGGTGTTTGCCGTGCTCAGCAGCGTGGCCTTTGTAGCTTCGACGCTGTTGTTTTTGCCCAACCGGCTGCCGATTTTTCTCGCGGTTCCGGTGCTTGCCTTTTTGCTGGCCTACAGCTTCACCAAGCGGCTCACGATTTTAGCGCACTTCTGGCTCGGCTCCGCCTTGATGCTCGCTCCGGTGGCCGCGTGGATTGCCGTGCGCGGCACGCTCGAAGCCCCGCCGTTGCTGCTCGGCGCGGCCGTGCTGTTGTGGGTCGCCGGGTTCGACATCATCTACGCCTGTCAAGATTACGAATTCGACGTGCACGCCGGTTTGCACAGCGTGCCGGCCCGGCTGGGCATCGCCCGCTCGTTGCGCGTCGCCGCCGCGTGTCATTTCGGCATGCTCGTCATGCTCATGCTGCTTCCGCTCAGCTACCCGTTGTTCGGCACCATTTACGGTGTGGGAATTGCCCTGGTTGCCGTTTTGTTGGTTTACGAACACTGGCTCGTTCGCCCCGACGATCTCGACCGGGTGAACGCGGCATTTTTCAACGTAAACGTTGTCATCAGCCTCGGACTGCTGTTCATCGGCGCGGCCGATTTGCTAACATGACGCCCCCGTGTGGGCACGCGATTCGGG
Organism: Planctomycetaceae bacterium; assembly: GCA_015493185.1. Classification (GTDB taxonomy): domain Bacteria; phylum Planctomycetota; class Planctomycetia; order Pirellulales; family JAEUIK01; genus WGDQ01. The sequence goes on along the minus strand of WGDQ01000025.1, from coordinate 4,262 downwards.
GCAGGCAAGCCGAACGGCACCCCCGCATTCAGCGTAGGTGGGGCCACCACCAAAACGCCGCACGCGGTAGCACACAACAAACGCGAACCAACCAGAAAAAAAGGGCCTGCAAAACGATGATCCGCTCTGCCGAACCCACGCTGGCCGCCCTTTGGGAAAAAGTCGACCAGGGCCAGCGGCTCTCCCTGGAAGATGGGCTGTTTCTTTGGCGATCCGACGTCGACCTGAACACGCTCGGTCGCATGGCCAACCTCGTGCGCCAGCGGAAAAACGGACGCTTGGCCTTCTACAACATCAACACGCATCTGAACCCCACCAATGTTTGCGTCTATCGCTGTACCTTTTGCGCATTTCGTGCCGATCTACGCGACCCGCGCGGCTACCGCATGAGCGACGAGCAGATTCTTGCCCGCGGCCAAGAGGCCCTCGATCACGGCTGCACCGAGATGCACATCGTCGGCGGCCTCCACCATCAGATGCGGTACGACGACTACGTGCACATCATCCGCATCCTGCACGACGCCTATCCGACGTTGCACTTGAAGGCATGGACCGCTGTAGAAATCAACTGGTTCCAGCACCTCACGAAGAAGCCGGTGCGGGCGATCCTTGAAGATATGATCGAAGCCGGCCTGGGTAGCTTACCCGGCGGTGGGGCCGAGATCTTCCATCCCGAGGTCCGTCACCGAATCTGCGAGCACAAGGCCGACGCCAGCGCGTGGCTCGATGTGCATCGTACGGCCCACGAGCTAGGGCTGCGCACCAATGCCACCATGCTCTACGGCCACATCGAAAAGCCGTTTCATCGCATCGACCACCTGATCCGCCTTCGCGAGCTTCAAGACGAGACGGGCGGCTTCCAAACCTTCATCCCGCTGGCATTTCACCCGCAAAACACCGGGCTCGATCATCTGAAGAAACCCTCGGGCGTTTTCGATCTGCGCACGATGGCCATTAGCCGCCTGATGCTCGACAATTTCCCGCACATCAAAGCCTATTGGGTCATGCTCGGCATCGGCACCGCACAGGCGGCCCTCTCATTCGGCGCCGACGATCTGGACGGCACCGTGCGGCACGAGCTGATTTACCACGATGCCGGGGCCCACACGCCCGAGATGCTCACCGTTGAGCAAATCCGCCGTTTGATCGAAGAAACCGGCCACCAGCCCGTCGAGCGCGACACGCTCTATCGCCGCGTCATCCGTAGCGGTTCACAGTGGCAGATTGGCGAACCCGTTTCCGCCGGCTGCTGAAAAATAACGCCCCACCGCTGTTCGACCGCAAGCCGGCCCACGCCCGCCAATCGGCGATGGGTGCGCGCGGTCAATCGTCGCTGCGCACCTCAGTGCACGTGCAAAACCACGTAGGCCAAGGCGCTAACCGACACCAGCGCCGCACCGCCCAACCAACGCGTGTACGGGGCCAGGAACGGATCGACGTCGATTCGCTTGTCGAGCCAGGCCAAGGCACGCGACGTATCGACCCACTGGTTCGAACGGGCCGAAAGCTGTGTGAACCATCGCGGGCTGACCAGCGCGATCAACCCAGCCAAACCAACGGTTGCCAAAAAGGCCCACATGGCTGGTTCCGCCGCTCGTTCAAACAGTGGACCATAAAGTTCTTTCAAGAGTTGCATCCAAGACCCCTCCCCAAGCGAAATTGATCCGGCGTACTTGCCCCAAGATGGCCGCAACGTCTGGCGCCCGTCCGCCCACTTGCCGCAGCCAGCGTTGATGGTGCCAAATAGATGATTCGTATCGTGGCATCGTAAGCCTAGAATCCACACGGCGCGAGTCAAATCGGTCGTGCGTCGAAACAACCGCTTCGATCCGTACAACACCAGCGCCTTCGCACGTGTCCGGGCAGTGCCCGTGGCCGCGTCATCCGCACAATGGGTTCGATCCCTACGACAGGTCCGCGCATGCCGCAGTGCTTTTTGCGCACCTGGCGCCCGCGCTGCCGCAAACGCGCATCGCCGCCGCTTCATCGCGCCCTATCGCGCCGCATCGCACACGCGCATGGCGCGCATGTCGCCTCCCCACCGGTTTTTGTTCGTCTTGCGCCGATCGTGCCAGATGGAAACGGCTCTCGCTCGGGCTGCTTCGGGTAGCTCGCCGTCTGCAAGCCATCGCACGGCGTGACGGTTCAGCCCACGAGCCCCAATTCCAGCACGCGACCGTAGCGATGCAACAACATCCGCCGCAGTCGTTCGTGCTTTACGTCGCGCAGGCCCGGATCGCGGGCGACAATCTCGACGGCGTCGGATCGCGCTTCTTCCAGCGTTTGCCGATCGCGCACCAGATCGGCGATTCGCAGCGGTGGCACGCCATGCTGACGCACGCCCAACAAATCGCCCGGGCCGCGCAGTTCCAAATCCAACTCGGCCAGCCGGAAGCCGTCGGTCGTTGAGGCAAAGGCCTCGAGCCGCTTACGGGCATCGGCCGAGGCGCCGTCGCAAAACACACAGCAATAGCCCGGTTGCGATCCTCGCGCGATCCGTCCTCGCAACTGGTGCAGTTGCGCCAGTCCGAATCGCTGCCCGCTTTCGATGGTCATCAGCGTGGCCTTGGGAACATCGAGCCCCACTTCCACCACGGTTGTGGCCACGAGCACCTGCAACTGGCCCTCGCGAAACGCTTCCATCACGGCCGCCTTCTCTTTCGATGCCATGCGGCCGTGCAAAATGCCGACCCGAAAACCGTGCAGCGCCCCGTTGGCCAGCTCCTCGAACGTGGTCTCGAGGTTTGCCGCTTGCACGGCCGCCGACTCTTCCACGAGCGGTGTTACCACGTAGCCCTGTCGGCCCGCGTTCAGCTTCCGACGAAAAAAGTCCCACCACGCCTCACGCTCGTCGCCCGAGGCCAGATACGTGCGCACCGGCTGGCGTCCGGGCGGACATTCGCGCAGCACCGAAACATCCAGATCGCCAAACACGGTCATCGTCACCGTACGAGGAATCGGCGTGGCGGTCATCACCAGGTAGTGCGGGCTCGGCCCTGCGTGCTTCAGCGTTGCCCGCTGCCGCACGCCGAACTTGTGCTGCTCATCGATCACCACCAGGCCCAGCTTCGCAAACTCCACGCATTCTTGCACTACGGCCTGTGTGCCGATCACCAGATCGACTTCGCCCTGTCGAATGGCCTCGATCCGCTCAGCGCGTGCTGCCCGGCCCAACGAGCCGGTTAGCAGGGTGGTTCGCACGCGGCTTTCGCGCAGCAGTCGCTCGATGGTGGCCGCGTGCTGTTGGGCCAGCACCTCGGTGGGCGCCATCAAAACCGCCTGATGGCCATGCGCCACGGCCAGCAACATGGCGTACAGGGCCACTACGGTTTTTCCGCTGCCCACCTCTCCTTGAAGCAGCCGATTCATCGGCACCTTGCGGCCCATGTCGGCCGCTATTTGCTCGATCGCCCGCTTCTGATCGCCGGTCAATTCGAACGGAAACAAGCGGCGAATCCGAGCGTCGATTCGCGCCGTGGCCTCCAGCGGCGTGGCGTGCCGCTTCACGGTGTACTGATGCCGCTGCACGGCCAGGGCCAACTCGAGCAGCAACAGTTCTTGATACACGAACCGCCGCCGTGCCAAGTCCAGCCGCGTTTCGTCGTCGGGGAAATGAATCTGCCGCACCGCTTCGGCAATCGGCAGCAGACGGTGCGCCTCCCGATACTCGGCCGCGAACGTCTCTTCCAGCAGGGGCGCAAAGGCCTCGATTGCCTGGCGGACGATCTCCCGCATCTGGTACTGGTTCAACCCTTCGGTAAGCCAGTACACCGGCAGCCGCCGCAACTGGCCAGCACTTGTGCCGTCGGTCGCTGCCGACTCATCTTCTTCAGCATCGGCGGCGAGCCGCTGCGTGCGAGGGTGCGCCATTTCCCAGCGGCCCAATCGAAAACGCACTTTCCCGCTAAACATCCACCGTTGCCCAACGGCAAACTGCTTGCGGAGAAACGGCTGATTGAACCACACACCTCGCAGATAGTCGTTTCCGTCGCGCAGCAGCACGGCCAGCATTGTCGACCCGGCCGCCGTGGAGCGTTGGTCGATGTCTTCGATCACGCCCACCACCGTGGCCGCGACGCCATCCTCGAGTTGGCCAACCGATCGCCGCTCGCCCGGTGCCTCGTAAGCTCGCGGAAAGTGAAACAACACATCGGCAGCCGTGCGCAGCCCCAAGCGTCTCAGCAGCGCGGCCCGCTGCGGACCAACGCCCTTGAGGTACTGTACCGGCGTGCGCAGCCGTTCGGTTTCTGTTGGGGCAGAGG
>WGDQ01000024.1 GCA_015493185.1 Planctomycetaceae bacterium | reverse complement strand
GCCATCGATCTGCGAGTAAACCTCGTTGAGCTGATCGGCCGTCAGGTACGACGAGTAGTTGTCGAGCGCGTGGGTTGCGCCGCTGGTGTATTCGAGCACCACGGCCACGGGCGAAAGCCGCAATGAGCGCCACGCCAGATCGGCCGCCATGGCCGCTGCGTCGCGGGCCGAGTGGCGATCGTTGATGGTCATGGCCGACAGGCGCGATGCCAGGTCGCGGCGGAAGCGGGCGATTTGTTCGGTTGGCACCTTGTCCAAACCGTGTTGTTCGAGAAAGAGGGGCTCGCTCAGGGCCACATCGAGACTGGCCGTGCCCCGATCGACCACAAGCCGCCAATTGGGCGGATCGACATAGTGCGACTGCACCTTCAAAAGCACCTCGCCGAGCATGTCGAGCGCCTGCCGCTGCCCGAGGTTGTGCAGGGCTTCGCGATAGCTGCGGTCGTGGTAGCGGCGCGTGACGTCGAAGTGCAGGCGGGCGAGCAAGAAGCGCTGTTCGAGGCGCCGGCTCATTGGATGTTGCCGCAGGGCACTCTCGTAGTGGGTGAGTGCTTCGCCCCAGCGGCGTTGGGTTTCGAGCTCGCGTCCCTGTTCGAGCAACTGCTCGATCTGGCTGGCCTCGCGATGGTTGAGAACCAGCGTCGACTGCGGCTCGGCAGCGGCCGGAGCGGCGGGCGTGAGCGTGACGACCGCCAACGCGGCGGCCAGTGAGAAGGTGGTGAAAACGCGAGAGACCCAAGTGCGTATCATTCGTTCGTTCCGATCGACAGGCGGCCCCGCCAGCGACCCGAGTGGGCTTTCCGGCTGCCGACGCGAGCGGCGAAGAGTTGCCTGACCACGGAAGACGAATTCCCGTTGAAGGGGAGAAGCGTGGTCGGCGGTTCTGCGTCGTGGGGCGTTCTTGGCTACGATGAACACAACATCGCGCGGTCGAAATCGTGGGTCCGACGAACGACCATCGGGAGTATAGGCCACGAATTGCCGGTCGTCAAAAAGACGGAGCGGCTCTTTTTGGCGGCGCCTGCCCGTGCGATGGCTACAGACGTCATGATGTGCATCCGTAGCGCCTCGCAGCCCGAAGGCAAGCTACAAACACCATTCTGCGCACCGATCGAACGTCCCGAAGAACGGGGAAAACGCGCACACCCCGAACGCCGCGGTGCCCGGGGGCCGAGATGCGTAACCCGGCCTGAGTTGGGCATCTAGCGTTTGCGGTCGGGCTGCCGATTCGGGCGCTTGGCGCGGCCATGACGCCCCGACGCGGGGGGGTGGCGGACCATTCAAACGCGCACGGGTCGGTCGAGTTGGACAGATCGCGTTTGTTTGTGACAAAGCGTCAGGGCATCGGCAGCCAGGCGACCATCGAGCAGGGGCGAAGGTTCGCCGCGGCGGATGGCATGGGACACTTCCTTCAGCTCGGCCACGAAGGCGGCCAGCGGGTCGTCGCCCCCGCGGAGCGTGGGCCGCGTAACCCGTCCGCGGTCGCCCAACACCGTGAGCGGCATGGCGGTGACTGGCTCACTGTCGATCACGGCGAAGTCGAACACGAGGGTGGCTTTTTCGAGTTGGATCTCGAAGCCATGTGTGAAGGGGCGACCCTGCTGCGGAATCACACCGCCTTCGGCCGTGATGAGCAGGTCGCGACGCGGAAAGACGAACTGCGTGGTGAGATACTCGACCACATCGCCCCGCAAGCGGCCACGGCTGAAGAGGCGCTCGGGCATGCCGCCCACGAGCCGAATGAAATGGGCATCGTGGATGTGCAGATCGACGACCGGCCCGCCCACGGTTTGCGGGTTGAAAAAGTCTTTGATCCACAACGGTTCGGAAATCGTTCGTTTGAAGTGGGCCCGCAGCAGGCGGCCGTAGCGGCCGCTTCGAATGGCTTGCAGGGCGAAGGCGTATTCGGGAAAGAAGGGCAAGACATGACCGATGAGCAATTGGCGGTTGTGCTGCTCAGCGGCTCGTAGCATACGCCGCGCCGAGGCGACATCGAGCGCGATCGGCTTTTCGCAAAAAACGTGTTTGCCGGCCCGAAGTGCGCGAAGCGCTACCGACGCGTGCAGCGCCGGCGGCAGGCAGATGTCGACCAGATCGACATTTTCATCGGCGAGCAAGTCGTCGAGATCGGCGTAGCGCCCGATGGGGCCCAGATCCATTTTTGTGCCGGGCGGGCCAAAGTTTCCCTGAATGCCGCGCCAATCGCCGGCCAGCCGACGGCGATTGCGCGTGCAGATGGCCGAGACGCGCATGCCGCGCACACGCTGATAGGCCAGGTAGTGAATCATGCCCATGAAGCCGATGCCGACGATGCCAACGCGAATCATGAGAAAGCAGTTCCTTCAGCGGTGCGACAAAAAGCCCGTGTACGCGGGTGAACGAACACCAGCGGTGATTGAACGAACATCGCCAAGGGTTGAACGAACACCAGCGACGGGCGGACCAACGCGAACCGAAAAACGTGGAGAGAACAACAGAACAACAGGAGAACAGAACAACAGGAGAACAGGAGAACAGGAGAACAGGAGAACAGGACGACAGGACAAAGGGACAAAGGGACAAAGGGACAAAGGGGGCGAACGTGCGGGGGCAAAAAAAGCGGACGGACAAAGGCGCCGGCGCACCGATGCGCCGGCACGGCAAAAAGCAGGGGTGCGGAAAAAGCGCCAAGGGATGCGGGGAATCGTAAACGTTGGGCGGCCGACGGGCAGCGGCTTGCCGCCGGCGCGATTCCGGTGGTTTCAAGGGCCGGGGACCAGGAGCTTCTCGAAACGGGTGTAGGCCTCGTCCCAGCGGGCCGTATCGTGTGGTTGATACGACTGGCACGGGAACGAGCGGCGGACGATCTCGCGGGCCTCGGCCACCGAAGCGACATGCCCGCGCGCGATGGCCTGCATGAGCAGGTTGCCCATGGCAGTGGCCTCGACCGGGCCGGCCAGCACGGGGCGGCCGCAGGCATCGGCCGTGGCCTGACAGAGCAAGCGGTTTTGCGTTCCGCCGCCCACAATGTGAATGGTTTCGATGCGGCTTTCAACCAGCCGTTCGAGTTGGCCCAACACATGGCGATATTTGAGCGCCAGGCTATCCAACGCACAGCGGATGATGGCGCCCGGGTCCTCGGGCACCGGCTCGCCGGTGTGGCGGCAGCGATCGGCAATGGCTTGGGGCATGTCGGCCGGGGCGAGGAACTCAGGCGCGTCGGGATCGACCAATGAGACCAGCGGCGGCGCTGCTTGGGCGGCATCGTTGAGGCGCTGCCAGTCCCACGTCGCACCTCGTGCATTCCATGCCTGACGGCACTGCTGCACGAGCCATAGTCCGGCGATGTTTTTCAGCAATCGCGTGGTGCCTTCCACACCGCCCTCGTTGGTGAAATTGAACCGCAAACATTCGTCGGTGATGCGGGGCCCGGGCAGTTCCACACCCATGAGCGACCACGTGCCCGAGCTGATGTAGCACCAGTCGGGGCGTTCGGATGGCTGGGCTCGGGCTGGTACGGCCAGCACCGCGCTGGCCGTGTCGTGCGTGGCCGGCACCACCACTTCGGTGGCCTCGAGACCCGTGGCACGGCGCACCTCGTCGCGCAGCGGTCCCAGCGGTGTGCCGGGGGGTACGATGTCGCCAAAAAGTTGCTGCGGAAACCCGAAGCGATCGATCAGTTCGTAGTCCCAGGCACCCTCGCGCGGATTGAAAAGCTGCGTGGTGCTGGCGTTGGTTTCTTCATTGCTGCGCGCCCCGCTGAGCCATGCATGAAACAGGTCGGGCATGAGCAGCATTTGTTCGGCCACATCGAGCAATCGGGCGGGCGAGCGCTGTTCGGCCAACAACTGGTACAGCGTATTGAAGGGCAGGAACTGAAGGCCGGTGTGGGCGAAAATGGTTTCGCGATCGACGATGGCGAAGGCCGCTTCGAACATGCCGTCGGTGCGCGGGTCGCGATAGTGCCGCGGATTGGCGAGCAGCAGGTCGTCGCCGGCCAGCAGTGCGTAGTCGACGCCCCAGGTGTCGACCCCGATGCTTTCCAACGGCACGCCGGCTTGTTGGCGGGCCCGCGACAGGCCGATCAGAATTTCGTGCCAGTGCCGCAGCACATCCCAAAACATGCCGCGACCCACGCGGACCGGACCGTTTTCGAAACGGTGGGCTTCTTCGAGCCGTAGTGCGGCACCGTCGAATCGCCCGAGCACGAGCCGTCCGTTCGAGGCACCCAGATCGACCGCCAAAAACACCTGTTCTGCCATGATGGGCCCGATCGTTGTGTTGGTGGAGCTGTTTGTGTGGTGTTCGAAACTGTGTCTGTGTGTTGTTCAAAACGTACGCAGAGGCGATGGTGCTGGCCAAGCGAGCCCGGTCGGACATCGCCGGTTCGAGACGTCGCCGGTTCGTCGTCTCACCGTCTGGCACCGCGCGGAGTGGGGCGCCGCGGCGGATGCGGACGGCGGGCATGGGCCTATTTTGCCTGATCGTGACGGCCGAGAGGTCGGTAGTCAAGTATTTAGAGAGAAACAACTTGTGGCATTTTTTGTCGCGTGCGTGGGCCGGCTGGCCGAGGGCCTACGACCGTTACAAAATGAAGAATCGCTTGGCGATCGGTCGATAAAGGGCAAGGAAGGGGTCGATAGTTGACTTTGATGAGAAAGATTGTTAAGATTCAGCCGCCCGCTTGCGGTTGCGCGCTGAGCCGCGGGCGATCGGCCACCGTGCGAGAACGAAGACCGATGGCATCGGGCACCTGTTCGGGATTGGCCGGCACGGGGTGCGGCGATGCGTACGATCGGGGTGAAGCCGGCGACGTTTGCCGGAGCATGGGTGCCGGCACGTGTGAGAGGGCGCCGCACTTCGGTGGTGCAGCCTTGGAGTCGGGCGCGGAGAGGAAGACGGCAGGCCAACGAGGAGCTAGAGAGGGGGCTTCGATGAGTGTTTCGTTGAATACGGCGGAAACGATCAGGCGGCGTCGGACGTTGGCTCCCGGGCCGCGCGACGAATCACGCGACGAATCGAAGGATGAAGAGGCCATGGCCAAGAATGATGTGCAGTCGACCCCCGCGGCGGGCGTGGCGACCGACGCGCAGCCTCGCGAAGCGGAGACAACCACGCGCTCGCGCGATCCGCGGTTCGACATCGAGGGCGAGCCGACCGAAGAACAGTTGGCCGCACTGGCCGAGGCAAGCCAACAGCTCGAACAGGCGTCGCCCGAGGAGATCATTCGTTGGGCGGTCGAGCATTTTCAGCCCCGCTTGGGCATGGCCACGGCGTTTGGGCCCGAGGGGTGCGTGATTTTGCACATGCTGTCGAAAATCGATCCGACGGTTTACGTGTTCAACTTGGAGACGGGCTATCAGTTTCGCGAAACGCTCGAACTGCGTGATCGGATCGCCGCGCGATACGGCATCGAGGTCGAGTTTCGGCGCCCGGAGCTGACCGTGGAGCAGTACGAAGCGTTGCACGGCGGCCCGGTTTACAAACGCGATCCGAACCAGTGCTGCTTCGACCGCAAAATCAAGGTGTTGCAACAAGCGGCCGGAGAGTTGGACGCCTGGATGAGCGGCATCCGTCGCGATCAGAGCGAGCATCGGGCCAAGGCACCGATTGTGGGCTGGGACAAGAAATTCGGCCTCGTGAAAATCAGCCCGCTGGCCAATTGGACCAAGAAGCAGGTGTGGAACCTGATCGTGAAAGAAGACATTCCTTACAACCCATTACACGATCAGGGCTACCTGAGCATTGGCTGCCAGCCTTGCACGCGACCGGTGCTTTTTGGTGAAGACGAACGGGCCGGACGATGGAGCGGCACGGGCAAAGTGGAGTGCGGGCTGCACACGGTTGACGATTGAGCGTTGACGATTGAGCGGCCGATCGAGCGTGAGTCGGATCGACGGCCGATGCCGGCCACCGCGAATGTTGGGCCGGCTGTGGATGTTGCCGACTGTGCTTGTGGGCTGACTGTGCTTGTCGGCTGGCTGTGGATGTCGG
>WGDQ01000023.1 GCA_015493185.1 Planctomycetaceae bacterium | reverse complement strand
CTAGCGGCATTACCGCGGTTCACCATTGGTGAGCGGTCGACGCGGTTGCAACTCGCGTCTTGGGCCGGACGTTCGGTTGACTTGCGCGTTGTTGCGCATCGTTTAGGGACGCTTGGATTGCGCGGACGATATGGCCGTATCTGTTCGATTGGGGGCAATCTTTTCACCAACCGCGACGCGTCTTTGCAATGCGATTGTCAGCTCGTTGGCGGAGACCGATAATAGAAGATGCAGGAAGACTCCGAGGCGAGTCGGGCGTTGGCCGTCGTCGCGATTTGTGCCCAATGTGTCATAAGCACGCTGGAGAACCCGTGGAATCAATTTCGGAACCGGCAGAGGTTGCTTCGTCTGCGGCATCGTTTGCGCGCACGTTGCGGCGTGCGAAGCGCCGACATGGTGCCGTGTTGGCCAAGTGGAGCGTTGGACTGGCGCTGGTGAGCGCGATCGCCGTATGGGGCACGGTTTATGCGGCCGAGCGGCAGCCGACCCGCGCGAATCGAGCCCCCAAGCACCCACGAGAAGATCTCGTGGTCCAACGGCGCGACACATTGGTTGGGGGTATCGCGCCGGTAGCACCACCCCAGTGGGAGCATCGTGTGCTGAGCGTTTTCTTTTCCGACGCGTTCAGTGCATTGGGCCCCGGTCAGCCGCCGACGGCGCTCGCGACCGCTTCGTCTTCGTCCGGCTCTGCCGGCACGCCAGCGTCTAAACCGCCTGAAGGCGCGTCGTCTGCGCCGGGCACCCAATGGTCGGCCTGGATTCGCGGCGAGACGCTGGAAGATGAGGTGAAACGCCAAGTGCCCGTGGTGGCTGCGGCGGTTCGTTCGCCCAGCGTGTTTCGTTCTAAAGGCGCTCGCGATGTGCGGCGCGAGTTCTCGCTACTGGCCGTGGTGTTTGGCGTCATCGCCGAATACGACGGGCAAGTGCGATGGAAAAAGCCAGCGGCCGGACTTCGCGATTTGCTGGCGCGCGCAGCACGCAATGCGAAGACCACGTCCGATGCGGCTTTCAAGGAGTCGAAGCAGCGAGTGGCCGAGCTGACCGATCTGGTTCGTGGTGCGACCATCGACGTGCCCGAGGGCGCGGTGCCGGCCTCTTGGCCCAGCGTTTCGGACCGCCGTCCGTTGATGTTGCGCATGGAGGCCGCGCAGCGGGGGCGGCTCGACGCGTGGACGGCCAACGAGAAAGAGTTTCAGCGGAACAAGGACGCGATCGCCCACGAGGCCGAAATGCTCGCCATGCTTGCTGAGGTGATCCTTGCTGAAGGCTATGAGTACGCCGACGACGACGGCTACCGACAATATGCCGGCGATCTAAAGCAACGGTGTCGCGAGATACTCGAAGCGATCGAACTCGACCGATTCAAGCAAGCGCAGTCGGCCGTTCGCAACGTGAACAAATCGTGCGACGATTGCCACACCGACTACCGTGGCTGACTCCTCTCGCTCGGCCGGCGATCGGCGGCCGGCAACCTTGCGACCCTGTGACCGGAGGCAAAGCCGCAAGGGTGGCGCCGCACTGTTGTTGCGCGTCGCGGCTGGTCGGCTATTTGTTCTTACGGCGATCGGGACGGCGCTTCATCGGGCGAAGTGGGTTCGGTGGTTGCACGATCGCGCGGCCTTGCGTGACCGACTTTGGAGACCACCACGGGCAATGCGTCTTCGGGCGTACCGTCGCCGACGTTCCAAACCGTGATGCGATGCTCTCCGTCGACCACGCGATACGTTTGTCCGCTGAGCGGGTTGGTCGTGTACTCGGGCTGTTGACGGCCCGAAGCGGCGGCCAATGCAAGGCTCCATGCCTCGCAAAGCGCACGATCGCGTGCCTGAATGCGGTGGCCGTTTTCGACGTCTTTCAACAGAATGCGGGCGGCCACGATCGGAAAGTCGGAGGCGTTACGACGTGCTTGAAGGCTTTGCCACAACTCCTGAAAAAAATCACGCCGCTCGTAATACGGCTGATCGCACGCACGGATCATTTGCCGCATTGTTTGCAGGTAAAACCATTCATCGGCCTCCAAGTCGCGTGGCGCCGGGTGCAATAGCTGATCGAGCACGCCTTCTTCTTTCAGCAGCATGAATTCCTCGGGCGTGAGCAGCCAGCGTAGCCGACCATCGCGAACCACTTCATAGGTATGAAGCCCGACGGCCCGATCGCCGATCCATGCCCATGCATCGGGAGGCCATGTGGCCAACTGATGATCGAGCATCTCGTAGAGACGATCGTAAACCTCTTGTGTGGCCGCCGGATGGGCAACGGTCCAATCCACCGCTTCGAGCATTTCGGCACGAAGAAAGGCCGTTTGCATGCGCGATTCGACCAGCTTCACCCGCCCCAAAGCCTCGATAAGCCGCATGGCAAAACCGATAGGTTCAACGGCCGAAAGTGGATCGTCGGCCGCAATGTGCTCAGCCGCTTCGAAAAGCTCCAGCCTCGTGCAAACGACCGCCGCGTCGATGAACGACAGGTCGGCCGCGAACCCCCGCATGAAGTCGACCGTGAATTCACAGCCGCGGCGTCTCAACGCATCACGAACGGCAAGCTGCTCGCCGCGGTGGGCAGCACGGAATCGGCTGGCTTGTTCGAGCCGCACGCCTAGCAACGGTTCGCCCGGTGGGGGTAGCAGTGCCTCGCTTTGCGCGACCAGCTCCCGAAGCGTCTCGGCCGGAAACACGCCGGTGATCACCGTGGCGGCGTTGTCGGCATCAGGCAGCTCGGGGCGCGCCAGCAACTCGGGAGTGGCCCCTTCCTCGATCAAACGGGCCAATTCGTCGCGCAGGTCGGCACGTTCTGATCGCTTCAGCCCGGGCAATTCGCCATAGGCGGCGAAGTTGACGGACATGCGCTCGCGGTACTCATTTTGTCCTTGGCAGCCCGGTCCTACGAGACCGGCAGCCAACAACCAAAGCATGGCCCAACAGCGGCGCGCAAGAATGGAAGAGCTGGCCCCATGCCAGAAACAGCCCGCCAGAATGGATCGTCGTCGGGCGGTAAGCAAGTCGAATCGGCCCCACAGGACCACCCCGTTGTTTGATCGGCGCACCGGAGTGCTCCCTATTTTTTGCAAAAGGTCCGCCGCCGGCCACATTCGACCACCGTTGCGCGCGGTGTTGCATAGCTGGGCGAAATTCCACACTTGGGCTGATTTTAGCCGGGGCTCTCATTCTTCGATACGGCGAGATCGTTTATGCCTGCGCGTGGGGTGGTAAGGCTAGCAAAGCCCGCGGCGAGTTGGTTGCCCGGCCACCGGCAACCGAGCGACGCTTGTTCGCACGACCATGATATGGTATTGAGCAGTGATGAGAATTGGAGTTGTGAGCGATACGCATGGGCATGTGGCCAACACCCGGGCGGCCATACACATGCTCGATGCACTGGAGGTCGACGTTGTATTGCACTGCGGCGACATTGGCAGCGCCGCCATTGTGTTCCTGTTCGACTCGTGGCCAACGCACTTTGTGTTAGGAAACGTCGACCAATACGAGCCCCGGGTGGAACAAGCGATTGAGAAGGCCGGGCTGCACAATCATGGCCGCTTCGGTGGGCTATGTCTCGATGACGTGAAAATCGCCTGGCTGCACGGCGACGACAGTCGGCGCCTGCGAGAAACAATCGAAAGCCAACGCTGGCAGCTCGTTTGCTATGGCCATACGCATCGCCCGGAGATCCGACAGGCCGGACGAACCATCGTGCTCAACCCGGGGGCACTGTACCGCGCTGCGCGGCACACCATTGCGGTGGTCGATGTGCCATCACTGGAGACCACGCTGGTAGAAATCGACTAACCGGCAAACCGCCGAATCGGCGCGTGGCACAGCATGGCAGGCACGCCGGCGGCAACCGACCGCAGCCGGGGTTTACGAGGCATCGCCGGCGCCACTCGAGGGGGCGACTGCCGCGACTGGGCCGCACGAGGATCGCATCAAAGCAGCGCGAGCGATGTTCAGCCAGCCAGCCGGCTGATGCGATTCATCGGAATGATCTGCTCGGCCGGTGCCGGTTCGTAGCGATATTCCATCGTGTAGGCGTCTTCTGGGGTATCGTCGTAGTAACCCCGAAGGATCGAAACGGCGCGAAAACCATGTTCGCGGAAGAAGACCTGCGCTGGAAAATTGGTTTCGCGAACTTCCAGCACAATCCGTGTGCGTCGCTGGTGCGAGAGCTTGCTGATCAATTTGGCAACCATTTGCGAACCGATGCCACGCCGCCGGCAAGAAGCTGCCACGGCAAAATTCAGCACGTGCAGCCGCGTACGATGCAGCTCGTAGATCATGAAGCCGACCACGCGGTCGCTGTCT
>WGDQ01000022.1 GCA_015493185.1 Planctomycetaceae bacterium | reverse complement strand
CGCCACATGGTGATTGCTTCTCCTGGCGTTCCGCGAAAGAAAAAAAGAAAGCTTCGCAAACAGACGTTCGCGCCGTGTCGAGCCCCCTCCCCCTTCCGAGACAGGCGGGCCTGTGCCCCGCGTGTCGGCCCCATCCGGAAAGCATTCGTCGATTATTTGCCCCGACGCCTGCTCTTGCTTGATGGGTGTGGGAAGTCGGCCGAGGCAGCCGGCCGGTTGCCGTCATCGGCGGCGAGGAGTTTTGCAATTGCCCGCTGTCAGGTCAATACGAGCCTTCCGCTCGCTCGCCATTCACAAGAAACGCAGTTGGCACCGACAGGGCAGATTAGGCAGACGACGGAAGCCACTTGCCGGCTGCCGGCCCGGGCAAGATGGTCAGTCGGTTGCGACAACTGCGCATGTTGGACCTCCGCGGTCGCGCGGTGGCCGGCTTGGTTCGCTATCCGGCGGCCATGCCGCGGTCCATGGCGTCCTGATCGCGCTGGTAAAGGGCCAGAGTGGTTTCGAACATTTCGCTCGAAATCTTCCACGCGGGTTTCTCTTCCGTGTGCGCGTTGCAGTGGGCCACAAACAACCGATACATGAACTTGAACAGGTGCCGTGGCACGCGCAATTGTCGCAATGAATCGATCAGCCGCTGATCGCTGATCGACGGGTCGAACAAATCCCGCAACGTGGGCGACTTGCCTTCGGCCGCACAGGCTTGAATGCGTACGTTGGCCAGATCGTACAGCGCCTCGCCACTCCATTGCAGCGAGGGAACGAGGTTTTGTTTGTCGAGCCGGGCCCGTTGATAAAAATCGCGGTCTTCTCGTTCCATAAAATACGAAAGCTCAACCGGCAACAGCAGCTTGATGCCCAGACCAGGATGCTTCAGAAACTTGTTGTCGAGCAGCGGCCAAATGAGCGCCCGCATCCTTTCGGCCGAGCCGTTGATCAGATGCGGCTCGTCAACGCGATCGACCACAACGACAATGCCCGTGTAGCCCAGCGACTGGAGCACCCCTTGAAACTTTTGCAGCAGTTCATAGCGATCGTCGGTCCGTGGGCGGTTGGGCAGCGGCTGGCCGGCAATGTCGGCGTGCCGAAATTTCATCAGCACGCGTCGCAGTGCGTTGGGCTCGTGTTTCACCACGCGTAGCTGCCGCACAATGCCACTGCTGAACCAAAACCACCGGGCGGCCCGCCACAGCCAATAGCTCCAACCCGCCGCAACGATCAAGTAAGGCCACGGCGTGCCCAACCAATGCCAATTTTCGCTTCCGGCGATCACGCCCAGCGTGGCCAGTGTGACGGCAAGGCCCAGTGCCAGATCACGTCGGCCGGTCCACGTGCGGTAGCGCAGTTTGCGGCGAAGACGACCCCAGCGCCGGGTGAACGCTTCATGTGGCGACTGATCGTAGATGGCTGCCAGCAAAAGCAGATCGCGCACCTGATAGTGGTCCAGCTCCCGAACGTTCAATTGCTGCCGGGCCGCGGCTTCGGCCGCCGTGGCCGAGGCCGTGGGCGCCGGACGCTCACCCAGCACCATGTCTACCAGCCGCGTGACGCCAAGGCTCAGAATGGCGTCCATATGGTCCCACAGCTTCCACTCGCCCAGCACCCGATCTTCGCGTTGATGACGGGCCGGTAGTTTTTCGCGAAAACGATCGAGAAAAGGGTTCAGATCGTCGTACTCGATCACAAACACCTTGCGATCAGGATGCTCGCGGTTGTACTGCTCCAGGTGCCTGACAATCTGCAACCGCAGCGCCGTTTTGCCGGCCCCTTTTTCGCCAAACACGATCGACGTGCTCGGTTCGGCCGGGTCGCCGTAAATCTTGTCCCAGGCAGGATGCGTGGTGGTTGCCAGACAATGTTCTTTGAACACCGGATCGGCCTGAGCATCTTCGTCGGCAAACGGGTTGCGCACAATGCCGTGATGGGCCAGAAATTGTTCGATTTTCATAACAGCCTACGCTCGACCCTTCCCGCGTCGCGTGTCGGCAATAAAAAAAGGAAAAAGACAAAGACATCCGCAAACCGAGCCAACCGATCGCCAGCCGGCTTAAGCCCGT
>WGDQ01000021.1 GCA_015493185.1 Planctomycetaceae bacterium | reverse complement strand
GCGCAGAACCGTATGGCAGGAAAGTTGCCTGTTTTATACACGAATGCCCGAAACGGGGTGAGAGCATCTGATGCGAGGCGCGGGGGGAATCGCCCTGCCGCGACGAGATCACACGAGATCGCGAAGAACCATCGGCAAGGCAATCATCAGCAAGGCGTCGTGCATCGTGCGGGTGAGCGGGGCTGTGCGAGGGGCCACTCGGCAACCGAAGAACCGGCGGACCGGCTACTGCGGGGCATTGTCGACCCACCGCCTCTTGTTTTCACAACGTGCGGGCCAAAAATGCGGGCGCTGACTGCGGCGGTGTCGATTTTTTACGAACCGGATGCGGCTCCGGTGTCTGTTTGTGGGGGCGAGGGTTCGGCCGCGCGATGGGGCCGCGCTTCGGGGCTGATTGCCAGCGTGGGGGCCGGTCGATGTGGAGAAAAATCGGTCCAGGCAGCCACTCGATAGCCGTGCTGGTCGACGCCAACCACCCGCACGCTTACTTCACCGGCTGGCCAATAGTCGGCCGAGATGGGTTGGCTGGCCAGCGAGCCGTGAGCCGGAACATAGGTGCCACCCAATAGTTGCGACAATCGGGGCCCGCCGACGAGGTGATGCGAGGCTCTGGCGTCTTTGGAACTGGTTTGCCAGGCCAAGTGGGTCAGACGAACGGCCGTGCCGTTGCGTTCGCGGATGTTCAATCGCCAGCGTCCGAATGGATCGGCTGCGGCGTGCAGTTCGAGCCGTGCCATTTCGTCGGGCAACCGCACGACCGATACCTGCAAATCGGCGGTCGAAGCGGCATAGACAGCAAGCCGTTGGGGGCCCGGCTGAGGAGCCGCAACCACGAAATACTGCACGGACGTACCACGCAAGGCAAAGGTGATTTCTTCCTGTTGCGATCCCACATTCCACGCCAGATAACGCGGTCCGGCCAATCCCCATCGGCCCAACGGCCGGGCCAGATCGAGTGGAGGAATTGCGTGCGGCCCATTGTCGGACGTCGGCACGCCGTGGATGCTCGTGAGAAAGAGGTCGGCCGAGTAGCGTCGAAACAGTCTTTCGAACGGCTCGCCCGTGGCCGACTCGATATTGGCCACACCGCGGCGATTGGAATGAATCAAGCGGGGCATAAGCCCCACGCCGTAGCGTTCGACGCACCAACGAAGGAACAAGTAGCACGAGCCGCGCACGCCCGCGTCGCGCCACAATCCGTAGCGGGCATAGTCGTCGACAACCAGTGGCGCCTCGGCCGGAGAAGCGAGAAAGCGATCGACACGATAGTCGAGGTTCGACCAGTTGTCGCTTTGCATGTTTTCGGCCACATGGGCAATCGCTTCGTTGAGCCAGCTCTCTTCGTCCGAGGCGGGCCAGAACCACCAGGCCGAATCGAGCCGACCGCTGATCGTCACGGCATGCGCGAGCTCGTGTGCGAGCAACGTTTCCAAATGCCTGCCCGGCCGCACGCCCGCATTCAAATACAAGACGTCGACCGAGTTGGAAAACGGATAGCCGATCGATGGCCGGAAGTCGCTACTGCGCACCAGCCCGCCTAACGAAACACGGCCTGCATCGAAGCGGTTGAGCCAATCGGTGAGCAGGATGGCGAATTTGCCGTCGCCATCGACATCGCGCGGGCGGCCCAACCGTCGGATGGTGTTGGGCCAAACCGAGTGGTCGAATTGATTGACGATCCAGTCGAGCGTTTGCGGTGCAATGCGGTCGTTGCGATCGACGTAAACGCGCACGTGGCGTCCTTCGGCCCGTAGCACGCCGTCGACCCGCTGATAGGCACGAGGATTGTCGGCAGCTTGGGGTGAAATCGGCAGGTAAAAGCATCGCATGCGGGGCGCGTCGTTGTGCGGTCGCGCCGGCTTCGACGCACGATGGGGTGGCTTGAGTTTTCGCGACGCGACGGAAACGGCCCGCAGCGGCAGCAGCTCGACCGAATCGGTCGGTTGCGAACGAAACCGCACGGTGGCCGGGGCCGGATCGGTCGCCAGATTGGCGACAATCACAAGATACTTTTCGGTCGGCTTTTCGAACGGCAGATCGAACGTAGCGACCTGAGCGTCGACTTGAACGGCATAGAGCCGCTGAGAAT
>WGDQ01000020.1 GCA_015493185.1 Planctomycetaceae bacterium | reverse complement strand
GCCGCGGCGCATGATGGCCACAGAGCTGACGGCATTGTAAATGCGAGTCACATTGAACAGCGCCGCAATGTTCGGCACTCCCCGTCCTGGTTCGCCTACCAATTTGGCTTCCGTTCCATCAAGCGTCAGTTCCGCCGTGGGTAGCGCCCGGGTGCCCAGTTTGTCTTTCAATCGGTGAATGCGAATGCCGTTGAGTCGTCCCTGCGCGTCGTGCATCTCCAGATAGAACAGGCTCAGCCCCCGACTGCCGGGCACGGTTTTGCCATGTTCGTCTTCGATGCGCGCCAAGGTCATAGCCATTTGCGATGTGGTGGCTGAGGTGAACCATTTATCACCGTAGAGGCGATAACCGTCCGCCTGCTGATGCCTGGCGATTGTTTCGCTTTGACTCACGTCGGAACCACCCCGCCGTTCGGTCATCCATTGGCCAGATGTCCAAAACCGCGAGGGATCGCGCGTCGTCAGCCGTTGCAGCGCGCCGCGCCGTAACTCGTCGTCTCCGTAGAGCTCGATCGATCGCGCCGCCCCGTCGGTCATGGCCAGAGGACAGGTAAAGATGGCCGAAGAAGGGTTGAACAGATAGAGCTTGGCAAACTGATGCACGCGCGACAAAGAGCCAAGCGTTCGTTCATATCCAATGGCCACCATTCCTTCCTCAGCAGAAACACGGCCAAGTTCCTTCCAGCCGTGGGCGACTTCGATGCGGTCGATGCGTCGTCCCCACGGATCGTATTGCACCAATCGCGGTTCGTGACGCAGGGCATCTTCTGCCATGGGCGGAATGTCGGTTAGTAGGCGATGCGCGAATCGCGTCAGATCGGCTTCTACCTTTTCATGGGCGTCGTGCGGCAGCACGCGTCGCAAGTAACTCCGCAGTAGTCGGTCCGACTCGTATTGGTTATCGAGCACCGGACCGTCTTGATAGAACTCGTTCATGGCTCGGCTCATTTTGCAACGCGAGGAATGAAAGCTAGTGGACTGACCGGCGGAACGCAGCTTCACCTTGATCGTGCGAGGGTGGGCACTCTCCAGCGCTTCTCCAGCCAACTCGGGCCGTGCAAAACGCTAAGCCCGCTTTAGATTCTAGCGGAGTTGATAGGCCCCACAAAGCAGGGGCACGTCGTGAAAAAGCCGACTTCACCAAAACTAGCAGCAAGTCCTGCGTCGGTGGACCGCTTCCGCACAGGTCACGTCTCGACTTTCACCACGTCGAATGTGCTTAGCGACGGCGAGATTTTCGATTCAATTGGCGACCAATCGGGCCGGGCGGCAGGAAGCCGTGTCGCGCTTCTGTGTCATTTCACGGCGCGGAATTTGGAGACCGCGTCTGTGTGGCCTAACACAAGCAATTGTTTTTCATCATCGAGCCGCACGTCGGGTGGCGGGGGCACTTGCCAATCGCCTTCCATGGCATCTTTGATGCCCAACACGTTGATGCCGTAGCGACGTCGCAGGTCGGCCTCAGCCAATGTTTCGCCCACGATAGAGCTTGGTACGGCCATCTCCACGAGCGTGTGGTCTTCGCCGAGTTTCAAAACTTCGAGCACGTTGGTCCACGTCTCGCGGTCGGCCAGGTTGCGCGCCATCTCCACTTCTGGAAAGATCACACGGTCGACACCCAGGCGGCTGAGAATTTTGCCATGATCTTCGGTAACACCTTTAACAACAATTCGTGGTGCCTTCAGCTCCTTGGCATGCAGGGCGGCGAGCAACGACCGCTCGATGCTTTCGCCCAGGCTGATGAATACGGCAGTGCACTGTTCAACCAACAGCTCTTCGAGCGTTTCCCGCTCGCACACGTCGCCCACCACCGCTTCGTACAGCTCGTCTTTCAGCTCAGACACACGCTGTTCATCCTGATCGACTCCCGTGACACGCGCTCCGTTTTGCGTAAGTCGCAGCGCTAGGGCCGTTCCGAACGACCCCAGACCCAGCACAATGAATCGCTTTTGCTCAGCCACAGATTCGGCTCCTGATCATCCGACCAACAGGTCTTCTTTCGGGTATTCGATATGTGGGGTTCTGGCAGGTCGGGAAAGGGCCAGAAACACGGAGATAGGCCCCAGGCGTCCCATGAACATCAGAATGATGATGATCAGCCGGCCCGATCGCTCGAGCGTTGTTGTCGTGTTCGTGCTCAGTCCCACGGTTCCCAGTGCTGAAATCACTTCGAACAATGCGTCTCGCAAACGCCCCTCGCCCCCGGGATGTGGGTGTCCGGTAGCTTCGAATGCCAGTAGCCACGTGAGTGCCCCGCCGGCAACAATGGCAAACAGCAAGGCGGTGGCTACTGCCCGATTGATGCTTTCGGGCGGCAGCGTGCGACGGAAAATAGTTACTTTTTCATGGCCTTGGAAGCTTGCCCAACTCGAAAGCACCAAAGCCATAAACGTCGACACCTTGAATCCACCGCCCGTGGAACAAGGCCCAGCCCCGATCATCATCAGCAAAATCAGCAGAAACAATGTGGCATCGGTCAGGCGAGTCAAGTCGATCGTCTGAAAACCGGCTGTGCGAGCCGAGGCCGAATGAAAGAGCCCCACGAGCAATCGCTCGGTCCACGGCATGTCACG
>WGDQ01000019.1 GCA_015493185.1 Planctomycetaceae bacterium | reverse complement strand
ATCCTCTACGATCGTTCGGCAGCGGGCCACCTCGGCCGATGGCCGTCGTGTTGGCAGCGGTCGTCACGCTTGCCCTCTTAGGCGGCACATCGCCCATCGCGTGCGCCCAAGCACCCAAGAAAGGCGACAGACAAACCACTTCCGCGGCAGGATCGGGTTCCACAAGCCAAACTGTTGAAGCGGCCTCGCCCCATTCCTTCATCCCTGCCAACAATTTGGCGAACGACAACTCGACCGCGGCCGGCGAGCACACCCAACTGCCGCAGTCGCCCCGCTTGGCAAAAATCGGGCCCTCACCGCAGACCGAAAACAATGCCGCCACCAACGCGCAGCAACCCGACGCAGAACAACGCGACGCACAGCAGGACGACGCGCAGCACTCCGACGCACAACAAGACGGTGCAGAGCAACCCGATGCGCAGCAAGACGACGCACCGCAAGGCGGCGCGCAACAGGCCGGCGCACAGGGCGTTGCCCAACAAAAACCCGACGAAGAGGAACCCAAGGAGCAAAACCGTGGCGACCGCGCGGCGCACGACCGCGCAAAGCCGGCCAAGCCCGCGGCCCGCAAGTTTCAGAAGGGAGTGCTCATCCGCTTCGAGGGGACGATCACGCCCATGCTCGAGCACTACGTTTACCGCAAGCTCGACACCGCACGCCAACAAGGCGCCGATCTGGTGGTGCTCGAGATCGACAGCCCGGGCGGCTACGTCGCGTCGAGCCTGAACCTGGCCTACCGCCTGTTGGAAAGCGACGATCTTTACGTCGTGGCCTACGTGCCGAGGCAAGCACTCAGCGGGGCGGCCATCGTCGCCTTGGGCGCCAACGAAATCGTCATGCATCCGCGGGCCGTGTTGGGCGACGCAGGGCCGATTTTCATGGATGAGAACTTCATGTTCCGCCATGCCCCGGAAAAGATTCGCAGCGATCTGGTTCGCAAGATGCGTGATCTGGCCCAAGCGCGCAACCGCCCGCCCGCGCTGGTCGAGGCCATGGCCAACATGGACGTGGTCGTTTATCGCGTACAGAACCAACGCACCGGAGAAATCACCTTCCTTTCCGACGAGGAAATCGAAGCCACGCCCGACCCGCGCCAGTGGCAAAAGCTCAATCCCGTATTCGAGTCGCGGGCGGGCCATTTTCTCGAAGTCAACGGTCGCCGCGCCGTCGAACTTGGCCTGGCCGAGGCCACGGTCGATTCGCTCGACCAGTTGCTCGAACGCTACGGGCTCGAAGGACCGCTGCCCGTGCTACGACCCACGGCCGTCGACACGGCCGTTTACGTGCTGAACCTGCCCCTGGTCACAGGGCTGTTGTTCGTCGTCGGGCTGGTTGCCCTTTACATCGAATTCAGCGCGCCGGGCATCAGCGTGGGCGGGCTGACGGCCATTCTCTGCTTCGCGCTATTTTTCTGGAGCCGCTTCATGGGCGGCACGGCCGACTGGCTCGAGGTGGTGTTGTTTGTCGTCGGCCTCATTTTTCTCGGGCTCGAGATGTTTGTCATTCCCGGTTTTGGCGTGGCCGGTTTGTCGGGCTTGCTGCTCGTGGGGGCGAGCCTCGTTTTGGCCAGTCAGGATTTCATCGTGCCGCACACCTCGGGGCAGCTTTCCATGCTCGCCCGATCGCTGCTGCTGGTGGTCGGCTCGATGTTGGCCTTTATCATCCTGGCCGCCCTGTTGGCCACGTATTTGGGCCGTGTGCCGATTCTGAACCGTTTGGCACTCGAACCGCCGCCAGCCGAACCGGCACGCGGCAGCCTGGCATCCACGGCGTCGGCCAACGCCGACCTGCCGGTGCAGGTGGGCGATGTGGGTCGTGCCGACTCGCCCCTGCGGCCGTCGGGCAAAGCCCGTTTCGGCGACCATTGGGTCGATGTGGCCACCGAAGGGGCGTTTGTCGAGCCGGGCCGTCCGATCAAGGTGGTTCGCATCGCCGGTCGAAAGGTAATCGTTCGCGAAGTGGACGAACAAGGCGCGTTTGTATGAATCGCATCTTGTTCGAGCGCCTCAGCGCCCCGTCCCCGTCTGCCGGATCAGGCCCCGTTCTCCCCTGAAAGACGTGCCTGCGTGCTTGCTTCCGCACCTTCTCGGTGCGAGCCGGCGGTCCCCCTGGTCGGGCTGATTTCCTTTGCCTCCCGTTCTTCCTTTTTCTTTTCTTTGTTTTCGGAGTTTTTGGAGCCTCGGGCTTTCGGCACGTATGATTTCGCTTTTGCCGGGCAGCTCGATCGGACGACGTGCGAACCGGCGGCGGTTTTTCGTGACCGGCTTTCGAGGGTAGCATGAAAGGGCACCGAATCGGGGTGCCGCCGCGCGTTTCGTGCAGCCGCCCCAAGCGCCGCACCTTGGCTGCTGGCCGGTGTGCGTCGCCCGGTGGATGGGTTTCGCTCTACGGTTTTCCCGAGCCTGGATTCGTCGATGAAAGCACAACGCCTCTCTTGGTTCTTTCGCCCTCCGCGTGCCGCGTTGGTCGTGCGGTGCCTTTTGTCTCTCTTGCCTGCGCGGTGGCGTCTCCTCTCGATCGTGCCGCGCCCTGCGCGCATCGTGTCGCATCGTACCGCTGTTGGTTGCTGCGATGGTAGCGTGCGCCGCGTTTGCCACGTTTGCTGCGTCGCACTGCTTGGGGCGCTGCTGGTTGGCCGGTCGCTGCCTGCCTTTGCGGCAGAAGCGGCAGACAACGCGCCCAAACAAAACGGCGAGGTGCTCGGGCTTCGCGTAGATTCGGAGCGGCCCAAGATTGCCGGCCCATCGGACGAGGGCCAAAAGGCGATCGCACGATTCGAATTGGCCGACAATCTGAAGGTCGATCTGGTGGCCGCCGAGCCTTCGTTGGCCAACCCGGTTGCCTTCTGGATCGACGAACAGGGACGCTTTTACGTGGCCGAAACCTTTCGCCACAGCGAGGGCGTGACCGACACACGGAAACACATGAACTGGCTGGCCGACGATCTGGCGTGCCGCACGCCTGAAGATCGCGTCCGCATGTACCGCAAGTACTACCCCACCGACTTCGAAAAACGATTCGCCACGCAGCAAGACCGGCTGCGCCTGCTGGTCGACACCGACGGCGATGGTCGCGTCGATCGGTCCACCGCGTTTGTCGAGGGCTTTCGCCAACCGGCCGATGGCATCGGCGCCGGTGTGCTCGTTCACAATGGCGACGTTTATTACGCCTGCATTCCGCATTTGTGGCGCTTTCGCGATACCGACGGCGATGGCCACGCCGACGAGGGCAAACCCCTGCTGAGCGGCTTCGGCGTTCATGTCGGCTTTTTGGGTCACGATCTGCACGGCCTGCGCATCGGTCCTGACGGACGGCTCTACTTTTCGATCGGCGATCGAGGATTTCACGTCGAAACGCCCGAGGGCACGCTCTCGTATCCCGACACGGGAGCCGTCTTGCGGTGCGAACTCGACGGCAGCCAGCTCGAAGTGTTCGCCACCGGCCTGCGCAATCCGCAGGAGCTGGCCTTCGACCAGTACGGCAACCTGTTCACCTGCGACAACAACTCCGACAGCGGCGATCGTGCACGTTGGGTTTACGTGGTCGATGGCGGCGACAGCGGATGGCGCATCGGCTGGCAGTTCATCAAGCAGCCCGTGCCACGTGGGCCCTGGAATTCCGAGAAGCTCTGGTATCCGGCCTGGGATGGCCAGCCGGCGCACATCGTGCCGCCGATTGCCAACCTGATTGATGGTCCCTCGGGGCTGGCCTACTACCCGGGCACCGGTTTCGGCCGTTGGATGGACGGCCACTTCCTGCTCTGCGACTTCCGCGGTGCCAACGCTATCAGCGGCGTCTGGTCGCTGGCGCTCCGACCCCATGGTGCGTCGTTCGAGCTGGTCGACCTGAAACACTTTGTGTGGAAAGTGCTCGCCACCGATGTCGACTTTGGCCCCGACGGGGCCGCGTATTTCACCGATTGGGTGCAGGGGTGGCCCAAGCCGGGCAAAGGGCGGATTTACCGCGTCTTCGACCCGCAGCAAATCAAGTCGGACGAAGTACGCCATACCCGCCAGTTGCTGGCCCGCGATATGAACGACCTGACAACCGACGAATTGGTGGCGCTGCTGGCGCATCGCGACATGCGTGTGCGGCAGAAAGCGCAGTTCGCGTTGGTTGCCCGCGGCGAGGTTGAACCCCTGACGGCCGTGGCCCAAGACTCCTCGCAAACGCTGCTGGCCCGCTTGCACGCGGCTTGGGGATTGGGTCAGTTGGCCCGCCGCGATCCGCAGGTGGCCACACGGCTGATGCCCTTGCTCGACGACGAGCAACCCGAGCTTCGGGTCCAAGCCGCCAAACTGCTTGGCGAAGCGGCCCATGCCCCCGCCGCGGCACCACTGATCGAGCTATTGCACGACGCGGCGCCGCGCGTGCGGTTCTTTGCCGCGATTGCCCTCGGGCGTTTGCATGCCAAGGACGCCAGCCGGCCGCTGCTCGAGCTGCTGCGCGACAACGCCGATCGCGATGCCTACCTGCGGCACGCCGGCGTGATCAGCCTTGCGCGCATTGGCGATCTCGAAACATTGCACGCCGCGGCCGACGATCTCGACGCTTCAGTACGCCTCGGCGTGTTGCTCGCCTACCGCCGCCTGGCACGGGCCGAAGTGGCCCGTTTTCTGAACGATCCGCAGCCTCGCCTGGTTACCGAAGCGGCGCGGGCCATCTACGACGTTCCCATTGCCGAGGCCATGCCACGATTGGCGCTGCTGGCCGAGCGCCGCGGGCTCGATGCGGCCGCGCTGCGGCGGGCGTTGAACGCCAACAACCGGCTCGGTGGGGCTGAAGCCGCGCAACGCGTGGCGGCCGTGGCCGCGCGCAACGACGTGCCCGAAGCGATTCGCATCGAAGCGCTCGATATGCTCGGCTCGTGGGCCGAGCCCGGCGGAATCGACCGCGTGACCGGGCTGTGGCGTCCGATCGAGTCGCGACCGTCGGCCGATGCGGCGGCCGCCATGCGCACGCACTTGGGCGGCATGCTCACCGCACCCGAGAAAGTGCGGCAAAAGGCCGTCGAAGTGGCCGCCGCCTTGGGAATTCGCCAAATCGGCCCGATGCTCTTCGAGCTGCTTCGCGATGCCGATCAACCGCCGGCCGTGCAAGCGCAGGCCGTTGCCGCGCTGGTGGCCCTGGGCGATCAGCGGCGCGACCAGGCCCTTTCCGCGGCGCTCGCATCGCCGGCCCCCGCCGTGCGGATCGCGGCCTATCGCGGGCTGGCCGAAACCGACCCCGCTCGGGCCGTTGCCGTGCTGGGCAACGTGCTCCAGTCCGACCAGGCGGCCACACTGCGCGAAAAACAGCAGGCCTTGCGGCTCTTGGGCTCGATCGACCGCGACGACGCCCGCCGGCTGCTCGATGCGTGGCTCGATCGACTCGCCGCCCGTCAAGTGCCTGACGAACTGAAACTCGACCTGTACGAAGCCGTCGCCGCCAGCGGTTCAGAGGCGCTGACCCGCAAGTTGGCCGACATCCGCGCCCGGCAAACCGGCGACCACCCGTTGGCCGAATACGAAGCAACGATCGTGGGCGGCGACGCCGAACGCGGCCGCGAAATCTTCTTGCATCGAACAAGCGTCTCGTGCCTGCGTTGTCACCGTGTCGATGGGATTGGCGGTCGGGTCGGTCCCGACCTTTCCGACATCGGCGCCCGGCAACAGCGCCGCTATCTGCTCGAAGCAATCGTCGTACCCAGCAAAGCGATCGCCAAGGGCTTTGAAAGCGTGGTGGTCGAAACCGTCGATGGGCATGTATACACCGGGGTGTTGCACGCCGAAACCGATCGGCAAATCGAACTGGTCACGGCCGATGGCAAGACCGTGACCATCGCAAAAGACGAGATCGACGCTCGCAGCGCCAGCGGCAAATCGGCCATGCCCGACGACCTGATCAAGCAGCTTTCTCAAGACGATCTGCGCGATCTCATCGAATTTCTGGCCAGCCTGAAAAAGAGCGAGAAGAAGCTCCCAACCCAGTAAACGCCGCCTCGACCATCGTGTGTGTATCGTGCCATGCCCCCGGGCATGGCCGGCCATGACCGGCGTGCCTTAGGCCGACGCGCCTTATGTGCCGCGCGATTGCGCTACGGCGAGCCAATCTACCGGAGGTTCGAACGCTGTGGCGCCGTAGGTCACTTCAGCCAGCAGCGGCGGTACGCAACGGGCTTCGAGT
>WGDQ01000018.1 GCA_015493185.1 Planctomycetaceae bacterium | reverse complement strand
GTAGTAGGTACGTAGAATGCAAGGGGCGATTTCTCACTGCTATCGCCGGCGCCCGCCAGGGTTGGGGGGGGGTGGTTGTCTTGCGTGCGGCGCAGGATGGTGGGTATGCTGAGTTTTCCAATCGTTCTTGTTGCGAGACGCCCAAAATGCCGCGCTCGATGCCGTTGGTTGCCCCCTTAGTTGCGAGCCTGCTGCTGGCACTGCTAGCGGCTGCCGGTGCAGCCAAAGAAGGCCCGGCAACCGACGGGAACCAGTCGGCCCAGCGGGTTGCCCAGTTGGTCGAGCAATTGGGCGACGACGACTATTTTGTTCGCGAGCGGGCGCAGGCCGAGCTGGCCAAATTGGGCTTTCAGGCGTTCGAGGCCCTTTCGGCCGCGCGAATGCACGACGATGTGGAGGTAGCGGTTCGCGCCCGCTACCTGCTACGGCTGATGCAAATTCGCTGGAGCGCCGAGGGCGATCCGGCGCACGTGCAGCGGCTGCTGGAAGAATACGGCAAACTGCCCGACGAATCGCGCCGCCTGCGCATCGACGCACTGGCCAACTACGACGATCTGCCAAGCGTCGAGGCACTTTGCCGCATCGTGCGTTTCGACGATTCAGAGGCCCGCTCGAAGTGGGCAGCCCAACGGCTGATCGAGCGCAGCCCAACCAATGTGGCCGAGTGGTCGGCCTGGAGCGAGGCCGTCGAACGCGCGCTGGCCGCCAGTCCCCGGCAAGCAGCCGCCTGGTTGCGCACCTTTGTGGAAACGCACGACGACGCCGGGGCCGCGGCCGACGCATGGGGCAAACACCTCGAAAAGGAGCAGGCCACCTGGCGTCAATGGCCCGGTGAGTCGAGCCCCGAGGCAATTCGCTTCCTTTTCAACCGCCGACTACAAGCACTCGAACAGGCCGGATAAACAGCTCCGATCGCCGCGACACTCGAGGCGAGGGTTGCCTTCGAAACCGGTCAGCCCAAGCGGTTGGCCCGGCTCGTCGGCACGCTGGCCCATTATAAGACGTGGGACGTACTCGACCGGCTGGTCGAGCAGTTCGAAGCCCGCTTCCGCAGCGATGCCGTGCTACTGTATTTGCTGTCGGCCGCGCGGCGGCAACAAGGTGACAACGAGCGGGCCGAACAACTGCTGGCCGATGCCCGCACACTGCACCCAGCCGGCGCCAATCCCGAAGCGCACAAGCAGGTGGCCGAGCGGCTGCGCGATCTGGGCATGCACGAGTGGGCCGAGCAGGAGTTTCGCGCCGCGATCGCCGCGGGCGGCGGAAACGCGATTTCCAACGCCGTGCTCGAAGCCTACTGGTTGCTGGCCTACATGCTGCACGACCAACAGCAGCACGACGAGGCGGCCCAGGTGGTGGGCGAGCTGATCGATCGTATTAGCCAACAAAACGGACGGCGCCCCGGAAGCAGCCGGGTTTTTCAGGCCCGCCGAGAGTACTATCTGGCCTGCGCGGCCTTGGAACGCGGCGATCGCGCCGCGCAGCTCGAACACCTTGAGAAGGTGCTTCAGCATAGTTCGCTCGATGTCGATGCCTTGATCGCGCTGTACCACTATCCGAATCTCGACCCGTCGCGCCGGCGAAAGGTGAAGGTGCGCATCGCTCAAGCGGCCGATCAGTTTCGCGCCGAAATCCGGCAGGCCGAGGCCAACTCGCTCGACTTCAGCCGAGTGATCGCCGTGCAGCACAACCAACTCGCCTGGCTGATCAGCAACACCGAGGGCGATTATCACGAGGCGCTCGAGTCGTCGCGACGGTCGTTGGAAATCGACCCTCGCAACGCGGGCTATCTCGACACGTTGGCCCGTTGCTATTTCGCGCTGAAGGACTACGACCGGGCCGTGAAATACCAGACGTGGGCCTGCCAGGGAGAACCGCATTCGGGCCAGATGCAACGGCAACTGGAGCTGTTTCGCCGCGCGCAGGCCAAACACCGTGCGCGGTCGGCAGCGGACGCTTCTTGACTTTCGCTTGACTTCCGCGCGTGGCCTTCGTGCAGGTAGCACGAATGGCTTGGTGTGCTTTGGCCGAGCTGACTTTTTTTCCAGCGCGTTGCGGTGGTGGCCCACAACCTGTTTCGTTCTGCATGAGCCCCGAAAAAATGCCGCCCGACGAATCGCTTCAGAGCGCGCCGCTTGCCAGCGCGGTGCCGGCACGCACCGCACCGGGTTCGTCGGTGTCTGCGGTGCGATCGACCGCCGGGCGGTTCGATCCGTTCGGCCGGCAGCGGCGACAGGCCATGTGGCATCATCTCGTCATACTGTTTGGCGCGATGGCTGTTTTCGTGGTCGCGCGCTGTTTGCAGTTGCAAGATGCGACCCACGTGCGATTGGCAGGCACGTCGTGGGTGCTGCCCGAGCTGTGCTCGGTGCGTCGCTGGCTGGGTGTGCCATGCCCGGGCTGCGGGCTGACGCGGTCGTTTGTTTGCTTGGCGCGGGGCGATTTGGCGGCGGCCTGGCGTTTCAATCCGGCGGGGCTCTTGCTATTCGGGCTCGTGGTGGTTCAATTGCCGTACCGTGCGATCCAACTGCGGCGGCTGGCGAAAAGAAGGCGCGAATTGGACTGGGATTTGCTCCCTTGGATTACCATCGTTGTCGGCTTCGCTATGCTGGCCCAGTGGATCTGGCGAATTGTCCCGCAAGTGCTTTGACGTTGCCCACGAGAACGACATGCCTCGGCCCCGGGATCTTGATGGCGGGCCGGCGGCCGCAGACGATCAGAAGGAGACACCATGGCGACCAGGATTCCTGCCGGTAAAGTGGCGCTTCACGTTCGCGAGGAAGGCAGCGGCACGCCCGTGCTGCTGGTGCACGCCTTTCCGCTGAACCACGAGATGTGGAACGACCAGTTCGACGCGTTGGCCTCGAAGTATCGGCTGATCGCCCCCGACCTGCGCGGCTTCGGCCATAGCCAGGTGATCGAAGGCACGGCCACTATGAAGGAAATGGCCGACGATCTGGCCGCACTGCTCGACTCACTGAACGTTTCGCAGCCGGTTACGCTTTGTGGCCTGTCGATGGGCGGTTACGTGATCTGGGAATTCTTGCGGGCCTATCGCCAGCGGGTGCGGTCGCTCATTCTTTGCGACACGCGGGCCACGGCCGACACGGGCAGCGTGGCCGAACAGCGGCTCGAGCTGGCCAGTGAGGTACTGGCCGCCGGATCAGAGCTTCTGGTCGAACGGCTGGGACCGAAGCTGATTTCGTCGGCCACGCGAGAGAAGCGGCCGGAAGTGGTCGAGCGCGTGAACGAGATGATTCGCTCGGCCCCACCGCAGGGTGTGGCCGCCGCACTGCGCGGCATGGCCGAACGTCGAGACAGCAGCGATTTGCTCGAACAGATTGATGTGCCCACACTGCTCGTCGTGGGTCGCGACGACGAGTTGACACCGCCCGATGAGATGCGCTCGATGGCCGATTCGATCGCTACGGCCCGCTTCGAAATCATCGACGAGGCCGGCCATTTGCCTGCGATGGAGCAGAGCGACGCGTTCAACGCGCTGCTGTCCGACTTTCTGCCGCTACAGTGAGCGTTGAAAGCTCCGTCCGACCGGGCCGCACCGAGGCGTGTTCTCACTCGCACGAACATCGCCGGTCGAACCTGCTTTCTTTATTCGGCTCGCCACGGCTCGTCGCTGCTGGCGCGCCAGCGTGCGGTGTTCGAGGGCGAAGTGGTCGCGGGGTGGTACTTAAGAGGAACCCGCGTCGCGGCTTGTTCTCCCTATCACCGACGTGAAGTTGCCCGACCGCCTGAAGAAGCCTGCGGAAATGTGGGCCTTGGGGCCGTGGCCCGCAGAAAGGCATGATACCGGCTGTCG
>WGDQ01000017.1 GCA_015493185.1 Planctomycetaceae bacterium | reverse complement strand
GGCAGACACGAAAACCGATGGGCGGCGCGTTGCCGCGGTGGGGCGACCGTGGTTTCGTAGCAGTTTGGCCATGTGGGGTTGTTGTGGCTTCGGCCGGGAGACAGATCGAGCTGCAAGCCCACAACAACGATCGAACCGGATGAAAAACGGGAAACGGTCCTGGCGGATTGCTAGTCGCCTGCCGACCTTCTTGGCGGGTTCGTCTGGCTGAATGGTCGCACCGTTGTCTTCTTTTTGCTCGTTTGCTTTTGTCTCTTTTTGTTGGGGCGAGGATCGCGTCGAATGCAGATCGTGGTGAATGGCGAGCCGCGCGACGTGGCCGAAGGAACGACGGTGGCCGACGTGGTTCGCGACTTGAAGCTCGAACCGCGTCACGTGGCCGTGGAGGTGAACTTTCGACTCGTGCCGCGGACGCATCATCACGAAACGAAACTTTCCCACGGGGACCGGCTCGAAGTGGTGACCCTCGTGGGAGGAGGTTGAGCCAAACCATGACAGCCACAGACCTGCAACGCGACGAAGCCCTGAAGATCGGCGGCCATACGTTCAACAGCCGCTTGATTGTGGGCACCGGAAAATACGCCAGCTATGAGCTGATGGCCGAGGCACTCGAGGCCTCGGGAACCGAGTGCATCACGGTGGCGGTTCGCCGCGAACGGCTGATCGACGCAAAGGGGCGCAACATTCTCGACTACATCGACACCAACCGCTACACGCTGCTGCCGAACACGGCGGGGTGTTTTACGGCCGACGACGCCGTGCGCGTGGCGCGCCTGGGCCGCGAGATTCTTTTGGGGCTCGAAAACCCCGGCGCCGATTGGGTGAAGCTCGAAGTGCTGGGCGATAAGAAAACGCTGTTGCCCGACCCGGTGGCCACGCTCGAGGCCACGCGGCGGTTGGTCGACGAGGGCTTTCGGGTGCTGTGCTACACGACCGACGACCCGGTGACGGCCCTGCGGCTGAAAGAGGCGGGCGCCACCAGCGTGATGCCGGCCGGCAGCCCGATCGGCTCGGGCCAAGGCATTTTGAACCCGAACAACATCCGCATTTGCCTGGAATATCTCAAAGAGGGCGACCCCGACTACCCGGTGATCGTGGATGCCGGTGTGGGAACGGCCAGCGACGTGACGGTGGCCATGGAATTGGGCGTCGATGGCGTGCTGCTCAACACGGGCATCGCACATGCCGGCGACCCGCTGACCATGGCCCGGGCGATGCGGGCGGCGGTGGAAGCAGGCCGGCTTGCCTATTTGTCGGGCCGCATACCGAAGAAGTTGTATGCCACGGCGAGCAGCCCCGAGTCGGACACGATCGCCCCTCGACCGCGCGGGTAAAAAGCGACTCGCAAATCATCCGGGTGAAGCCACCTCACAAGCAAGGGTCGCCAGGCAGCCGGAGCCCCGCCCTGCCCCGGGCAGTTTTTTTCGGCGACGACGCGCGGTGTTTTTTTCTTTTTCGTTTTTTTCTTGTCGTTCGTTTGGGCTCTCGGCAACGACCCGGTGTTTCGTGTGGGCGTATTGTGCCGATCACGTTGGAGGCGATGACGGGGGCGGCATGTTGCCGGGCGGAGGCACAGGCGAGTGATCGGGCGGCGCGGCCGCGTGCCACAGTTGGTCGGCCGTCGGTTGCCCGGTGAGGGCGAGATACTGCACGGCATAGATAAACGACGAGAAAGGCGCCGTTGCGATCAGGCCGACGCAGCACGCCAGCAGGCCCAGAAGGTTGATGGCGGCGGTCACGAGCCAAACCAGGAAGATCGACAGCACGTTGCCACGAGTGATTTGCCACGAGAGCGACAGGCACTCGATCGGCCCAGCGTAACGATCGATGACCAAATACTGATACTGCGAGAAGCGGATGGCCAAGTAGAACCAAATGGGTAGCGCCACCATTGCGGCAAGCGCGAGCACGACGATGGCGACGACTTCGTCGGCGCCGACGATCGCCATGAAAAGAAAGAGCGGCAAGGCGAAAAGCGACACAATCACCGCGGCCCCGAACATGAGCACCACGCTGGCCAGGATGGCCGGCACGAGGTAGCGGCCGCCGGCGAATAGTTCGCTGAAGCCGACCGGTTCGCCCCGACCGGTGCGGATGAGAAAACTCTTGATGCCCAGTCCAATCCAGAGTGATACCAATTGTACGAACAGCCCATTGAATAGCTGGGTCATCGCGATCACCACCTCGTCGACACCGCCGGCCTCGAGAATGACCACGCCGAACGTCAGGGCGTAGTTGATGCCCATGATAATGATGCCACCGACGATGACGACCAGAATGATCATGGCCCACTGGACCTTGAAGACGGCCCAGGCGCGGTTCAGCACGTCGCCCGCATCGATGCGGCTAGGAACAAACACCGAGCCGGCCACTTCACCGGGCATGCCGGCTTGCGGCCCGTAGGCGGACGGTTCGGACGGATCACCGGCCGGAGCACCGGCGGATGGGGACGGTGGAGGTGGCGGGGGCGGAACCGACGATCGCCCGTAAACGTCGCCGGAAGGCGGGACGGCGGGCGAAGCCGCGGGCGGAGGACCGCCGGGCGACGGCGGGGGGCTTTCGGCCTCTGGGGTGCCGGGAATGGTTTGCACGGTTTCGCATGCGGGGCATTTGGCCTCTTTGCCCTCAGTGCCATCGGGCGTTCGCAATCGCCGGCCACAAACACGACAGTCGAACTCAATCGGCATAGAACGTTTCCTATCTCTGCACGCGAAACCCGATTGGAAAAAAACGAACCGCAGAAAACCGCCGGCCAACTGGCCGAAGGATAACAGAGGCTCGCAAGGCGGCACAACCAGAATCGCCGGACCACGTTATGATGGTGTGCCCGCCGAGTCGGGCCGCTACGGATGAAACGCCGCGTGGCGCGGACGAACCGGCCCGGCATGTGGGCCGCAAGCGCCGACTGCTGCGATGGCAGGAGCCCATCGCAATGGCCCCGATGGCTCAGGCCGCCTCGCGGAGGGCGAGGGAATCGTGAGCAAGCTGCGACCACCAGGCAAGCTGCCATCAGAATCAGGCACCCGACGATCGTGACGTTCAGCCCATCAGACATTCTCGGACCGCAGGGGCGGATTGCCGCCCGATTACCGCGATACGAGCAGCGCCCGCAGCAGCTCGAAATGGCCGAGGCGGTTTACGCGGCGCTGCGGGAGAAAGAGCACCTGATCGTGGAAGCGGGCACGGGGGTGGGCAAGAGCTTCGCATATCTGGTGCCGGCCATTCTGGCCACGGCCGGCGATCAGGGGCCGAGCGAACCATGTTGCCGGCGGGTGGTGGTTTCAACCCACACCAT
Organism: Planctomycetaceae bacterium; assembly: GCA_015493185.1. Taxonomy (GTDB): domain Bacteria; phylum Planctomycetota; class Planctomycetia; order Pirellulales; family JAEUIK01; genus WGDQ01. The sequence continues at coordinate 1,421 of WGDQ01000017.1, read as the reverse complement.
CAGCCTGCAAGAGCAACTTACGACGCGAGACATTCCGCTGTTGAACTCGGTGGTGCCGCTGGAGTTTACCGCCGTGCTGGCCAAAGGGCGGCGAAACTACGTGAGCTTGCGACGGTTGCAGGCCGCACAGCGGCGTGGCAACGGACTGCTGGAACGAGGCGAGGAGCTGGACCAACTGCGCCGCTTGAGCCAGTGGAGCGAAACAACCACCGACGGTTCGCTCAGCGATCTGGAGTTTCGGCCGCTGCCAAGTGTGTGGGATGAGGTGGCCAGCGATCATAGCAACTGCATGGGGCGCCGGTGCCCGACGTTCGAAACGTGCTTCTACTACCGCGATCGGCAGCGGCTCGAGCGAGCGCAGATATTGGTGGTGAACCACGCGCTGTTTTTCAGCGATTTGGCGCTGCGGCGCGAGGGGGCCTCGATTCTGCCCAACTACGACGCGGTGATTTTCGACGAAGCCCACACGCTGGAAGAGGTGGCCAGCGCGCACCTGGGGCTGGCCGTAAGCTCGGGGCAAGTGGATTGGATACTGAGCCGCCTTTACAACGAGCGCACCAATCGCGGCCTGCTGGTTGCCCACAAACTGGACGAGGCACGCGAGGACGTGGAGCGCTGTCGAGTGGCGGCCGAGGAGTTTTTCGCCGACTTGCAACACTGGCACGAAGCGCGCAACGACCAGGCGGGCCGCGTGCAACAGCCTGAGATTGTGCGCAACCGTTTGAGCCAATCGCTGGATCGCCTGGCGCGCCGGCTGCGCGATCATGCGATGCGGCTGGACGACGCCAGCGACAAGCAAGACTTTACCGCGGCCAGCGATCGCTTGCAGGCCGTGGGCGATGCGGTGGACCGCTGGCTCAAGCAGCACGACGAGCAGACCGTGTATTGGATCGACATACACCGGGGCCGGCGGCGGTTTCCGCGTGTGGAGCTGCACGCCGCGCCGATCGACGTGGGCAGCGTGTTGCGGGAACAATTGTTCCAAGAGGTCGACAGTGTGGTGATGACCAGCGCCACGCTGTCGGTGGGTCGCGGCGGATCGGTCGACTTTTTCAAGTCGCGCGTGGGCCTCTCGGGCGGAAAGGCGCTGGTGTTGGGCAGCCCGTTCGACTACCGACGGCAAGTAGAGCTGGTGTTGGTGGAAGGCATGCCCGACCCGGGTGCGGCACCGCGTGCGTTCGAGCGGTGTGTGATCGAGATGATTCGACGCTACGTGAGCCGCAGCGACGGGCACGCGTTTGTGCTGTTTACCAGCTATCAGATGTTGCGACAGGCTTCGGCCGCGCTGTCCGGTTGGCTGGCCGAGCAGCAAATGCCGCTGTTCAGTCAGGCCGACGAGCTGCCGCGCACGCGGATGCTTGAGCAATTCAAACGTTCGCCGCGGGCCGTGCTGTTTGGCACCGATAGTTTCTGGCAAGGGG
>WGDQ01000016.1 GCA_015493185.1 Planctomycetaceae bacterium | reverse complement strand
GTCGACGACGTGCTGGCCGCGTCGGCCACGCGGCGCGGTGTGTGCACGTTGCGTTTTTATCAATGGTGCGAACCGACGTTGTCGCTGGGGTATTTTCAAGCGTGGAATGAGCGATTTGGTCATCGGCCAAGCGAGCAATGCCCGCTGGTTCGTCGCCCATCGGGCGGTGGGGCGATTCTGCACGATCACGAGCTGACGTATAGTTTGGCGCTGCCCATGTCGCATCCCGCCGCGCACGACGTGCAGCAGCTTTACGACGATGTGCATGCGACGCTGATCGATACGCTGCGCGAATTGGGGGCCGATGCCTCGTTGTTCGCTGATCTGCCGGAGCAGCAGCAACTCGATTACAACGCCCGGGCGTTTCTCTGCTTCGAGCGTCGGGCGGCAGGCGACGTGGTGATCGGGCACCACAAAGTTGCCGGCAGTGCCCAGCGACGATATCGCCACGGTGTGTTGCAGCACGGCAGCGTGATTCTGCGTCGCTCGACGGCGGCCCCCGAGATCGGCGGAGCGTGCGATTTCGGCATGAAGGAAACGACGGCACTCGAGTTGGCCCAGCGCTGGATGCCTCGGCTGGCCGATCGTCTTGGTTTGAACTTCGTATCTCTTCCACTTTCGCCAGAAGAGCAGCACGAAGCCGAACACTTAATGCACCGTCGCTACGCTGCGGCCCAGTGGACGCATGCTCGATGAACCTAGTGGCGACGCAAACGTTGTCTTTGCGAACGTCGCAACGTGCCGGTCAGCGGGAAGCTCGTCCGTTCCGGCTTCCGACTGAAAGAGGGCACCGAGCTTGCGCCCTGAATGTCGCGAGGCCCGTGCCGCCGTGTCGAGGCGGTGTTTGCCGCTGGAGGGTTGGTGTCCGAAGTTGCCCGCTACGCAGGAAGCCGCTCGATCTTTATGGCTCAATAGGCTGCAAAAAACGCAAAACATGCGAAGATACACAAGACATGGCACTCAGGTGGTTACTCCGCACAGAGCAGCAACGGCTATCTCGCAGCAGGACATTGCATCTCCTTTCGGGGGACTTGTCAGGGTGCTTTGGAGGCGCGCAAGCGGAGGTGCCGGCCAAAAGAAACGCTTGCACTTAGTGGGCGGGCAGGAATAATACTAATGGCCCTGATCGCGGGCCGACCAGCGCGGAGATCGACAAGTTCTGCCGAGGGGGGTGATTGACCGCCGCCCGGGGCGAAAGGGTTTTTCTCCGAAGCACGCTGGTTGCGTATCCGGCATGACGTTCAGACCGCCGTCCGATGGGGTTCTTCATTCTATCCCGTTACTTTCCCATCTCCGGGCGACTGCTGCTTTTCCGGTCAAGTCACGCACGGGTGCCGACCGATTCCCGATGGTGAGTGAATGTGCGTTCGCTTGGCGACCGCCTTGGATGAAAAAACGAATCGGGTGAAGTTGCCCATGACCATCATGGTGGCCGTGGCGACGTATCGACGCTGTTGACTGCCGTGCTTCGGGCGCAAGTGCGCAGGTCGATGTTGCCTTGGATCGTAAGGTCTCACGGGGCATCGTGCTGTTGCTCCTGCCCGACGGGAAGGATTCGGTTGCCAGAGTCGTCGTGATAGAGGGCGCCGCTCATGTTGCATGCCCCAAGTAGTTAGCGACGTGCTATTCGGCGCGCGACCCTGAGTGGCAACTGAAACAAACCACGGAGACACAGACAGCTACCGGTCGGACGAGATCAATGTTTGCCCTAAGTTGTGGCATGCGGGCGTCTCGGGAAGTGGCCGTGCTTCGCAGCGGAAGCGGCGCCATTTGGTGTTGCCGGTGATTTGGCCGGCCGAGAGGAAACCCGGAAAAAAACGGGATCGAAAAGCAAATAGAGCCTATGGACGTCAAGCTGAAAGTATTGAATGGAGCCCACGCCGGTCGACAGTTGCCGTTGAAAGGTCCGAAGTTTTTCATCGGTCGTTCGGAAGACTGCCACCTGCGGCCCAAAAGCGATTTGATCAGCCGGCACCATTGCGTGTTGCTTTTGGATGATGATTGTGTGGCGGTCCGGGATCTTGGCAGCCGCAACGGCACGATGGTGAACGACGAGCGAATTGCCGGCGAGGTGGAGCTGAAAACCGGCGACCGCTTGCAAGTGGGCCCGCTCGAGTTCGAGGTGATGATTGCGATCGCCGAGAAGCCGAAGAAACGACCGAAAGTCAGGAGCATCAAAGAGGCGGTGGCACGAACCGCAGAAACCGCCGCGCAAAATGAAAGCGAAGATACGATTGATGTGACCAGCTTCTTCGTGGAAGAAGACGCCCATACCAAGACGGATCACTCTGTGCGCGATACGCTTGTCGGCCAGGCACCGGAGACCGAAGAGATTTCTTTGGGAGATACGCAGCCCGGCATGCCGTCTGCCGAAACATCGCCCCCTGCGGCGGCAGACGCTCGGTCGGATACGCCTGCTTCCTCCGTACCGCCAGCAAAGGGCCCTGCGGAAACGAAGAAAAAGACGCCGCCGCGCCCACCACGCAAGGCACCGACCGTGACGGCAGACGATTCTGGCACGGCGGCCGCCGAGGCCTTGCGACGCTTTCTCAATCGCCGCTGAGCTACGCCCCTAGCGATTATTCTGGGTGCCGCTTCTTGCGAAGCGATATCGGCCTGCCGTCTGCGGGCTACGCTGCCATGCCCGCTGCGCGACGGCCGCGTGCTTTTTAGCTGCCCGCTCCCCGCGCCTGTAATGCAGGTTTTTTTGCTGACGCAACGTCGTGATTGTCTTGCACGCGCATCGTGTGTGCGGCACCGCGACTGTTTGAGGGCTGATCGGCGGTGCGATTCCGAAATGAAGCAGATATCGAGGCGCGACGTGCTGGGCCTTGGAGGGCCGCCACGCGGTTCGGGGGCCATACCGATCGAGACGCCGGGCTTTTTGGGAAAACCGGCGACTCCGCCGCCGAGGGATTCCGTCTCGGGCTGTCTGCGGTTAGTGTTGATCTGAGCATTGGCCAGGCGCGGTGGCGGCATCTCGCGTGGCGCCGGGTGTCGGCCAATCGGGCCGTAGTTCAAAGATGCCCCGAGCTTTCGAGCAAACGGGGTGGGATGGGCATGCCCATGAGTTTTTTAGAGCCAACGGACAAAACGGGAATTGCGAGCATGCAGGCCGCTGTTTTGCTTGCCGTCTATCGGATTTGTCCGGTCGTTCTTATTGTTCCGCGTTGATTTAAGGAGCTTCAGCAGCCATGTCCAGCGACGAAGAAATTTTGAAGCGACGATACCGGGAGTTTCTCGACCTGTTGCCACTCACGACGGCCATTGCTGGTTTGCCGGTGAGCGAGGGCACGCGCAGCTTCACCACCGAGCAGATGGAAGCCCGAGCGCAGGTGATTGCCAACGCGTTCAAATTGGCTCGCCAGGTTGCCCGCGAGGCGATCAAAAGCTGATGGCCCGAGCGGCCCGATAGCAAGCTCTCGCGGTCGGCACGCATACGCGCACATCGCGCTTGGGTACAACGTGATGAGGCGGCCTCGGGGTGGCATGCCACCAGCAAAACCGCCTGCTGGCGTGAGCAAGGCATCGCACCGTGTTGGGCAAACGTTGGCCCGTTACTTCAGCCGCAGGCAGCGCTCGCCGCATGCGATAGAGTAGTCGAGCGGTTCGGGGTCGCCCGGGCGTTTGATTGTTTTCCAATCGTTGCCAGTTTTACTCGTTGCCGGAAAGCAGCCGCAGCGGAGATGGCTCGTGCGATAGCCGCCGTGCGCGTTTCC
>WGDQ01000015.1 GCA_015493185.1 Planctomycetaceae bacterium | reverse complement strand
TGCTGCGGAACCTGTTGGACCGACGACGTAGCATCCCGAGTGGCAGAGGTTTCAGCGTTCATAGCACCTGGCAAAAGCAAAAAGCAAAAAACTGTCGAGCAGAAAAAAAACGAGACGAGAGCAAAACGAAACATGCAAAACGCAATAGGAAAACAATCGGCTGATGGCGTCCGAGAAAAATCGACTCGTGGTGTTCCTCTGATGGCTCACGGCCGTTTCATCGCGTCGGCCCGCGGTCTCCTCGATCGCCACCGTTTGCTAACCGAAGTCTGCCGCCGCGTGCCGGCAGACGCCCAAGCATAATAGGCCGGCAACTCTTTTCCCTTTTCCCTCTGTGTACGGCTCACCAGTTGCCGACACGCCATTCACGCACAATTACCTCGGGACACAACGGGGGCACACCACTACACACGACCCGCGTACAACACTTCAGGTTCGCTCGCTCCGGGCAACCACAACGCCAGACCGCCCGCTTCATGGTTCACCTGTACCACGCCGTTGGGTTGCCCGGCCGCGTGCCGAGCCAGTATCGTCTCCATGGCTTGCACGGCAGCCACCGTCTGGCGATCGGCCGAAATGTCGTTGTACGTCAATCGTCGTGCCCTATCGAGTCGCGCGGCTCGCTCCTCGCGCGGACCGCCGAACTCGACCGTAGCAACTTCCCGGGCGAATCGCTCGAGCACCTCGATGCCATAGCCTCGTTGCGACCGCTCGCCCCACGGCTCGATAAACGTGCCGTTGTAATGGTTGTTCATCGAAATCTTGATCTCGTATGGCGTTTTGCCTTCAATCGTGCATTCCACGCCTCGCTTGCGGCTGTGGCCGTTCCAAACACCGTTGTCGAAGCGAAACTGCACCTCTTGCTCGACATAGCCTGGAAAGTTGTCGGGCGTGACCCAACTGGTATGAATGTCGAACGTGGCGTCACGGCCATCGTCGTACCGGTACGTAAGCCGTAACTGCGTCGAGTCCCACGTGTCGCCGTCGGCCGGCCCCACCAGTCCTCGCTGACCGGTGCAGGTTACCGTTTCCAGACGACCACCGAACGTGAAGTCGATCAGCTTGATGTAGTGCACCGCCACATAGGTGCCGGGGTTGCGTCCACGAATCCACTGCGCGAATTGGCTGCCGGAAATCATCTTGGGTTCCAGCAGCGTGCAGTAGCCGTTGTTCACGTGCGACAACAGCCCGTCGGCCACCAGCGTGCGCAACTTCTTGTGGTCGGGATCGAGCAGCTTGTGATACACGACCTTGGCCAGCACCTTGTTTTCTCGCGCAAGTCGATCGAGCTTGTCGAGCTGTTCGAGGGATAAGACAGACGGTTTTTCCACCAGCAGGTGTTTGCCGGCCGACAGCACTTGCCGGGCTGCCTCGAAGTGCCGATCGTCGGGCGTAGCAACGCAGACGAAATCGACTTCGGTTCCCTCGAGCAATCGCCCCACGGCGTCGGGCTCGGTATAACTGGCGATCGGCCCCAGTCGGCCGGCTGCCTGCTCGATATATCGTTCGGCCCGCGTGCCCGTCCGGCTCGCCACGGCCGCCAACCGCACGCGGCATGCTCCGTATTCGGGACTGTAGAAACCGTGACTGTGAGCTTGTTCGAAGAATGGTCGATACGTTTCATCAAAGATCATGCCCATGCCGACCATGCCGGCGCGCAACTCGTGAGTTGGGCTCATCGTCATGTTTCCGATCCAAGAAGGAATACAGCAGGGCCCGCATCAGCGACCCACCCTGCCTGCTCTGGTTGTTTGGACGTTTTGAATGAGGTGAGCAGCGAGCACACAGCCGGCCAGACTGCCCGTCGGGCTGCCCGGCAGGCCACCAAGATCGCTCCCGCAGGCCCCTAGTATTGGGATGCCGAGATGGATTCGCAAGGCACGAAATCTCAGCCCTCGTTCGAGCTTAGCCGTGCGGCCGGCAGCATTGCTTCCGGCCAAACGTGGCGCGATCGTTTCGTACGCATCGCGATACTCGTTGCCGGAGTTTTGTTCACTCAGGTCGTGCTCTACGGTCCCTCGCTTATTGGCAACAAGATTTTGCTGCCGCTCGATCTGCTGACCACCCCCGGCTGGTATCTGCCGCCCACGCCGCCGTGGAATGAGATCGAGCCCTTCAATCCCATTCTTTCCGACGAGGTGTTGGCCTTCGAGTTTCGCCGGCGTTTCGCAGCACGAGAAGTACGCGCTGGTCGCTTGCCACTGTGGAATCCGTACAACTACTGCGGGGCGCCGTTTCTGGCAGCGAACAACACGGCCGTGTTTTCCGTGTTCACATTGCCCAGCTACTTGTTTCCCGGTCCGCAAACCATTGCTTGGGTCCAGTTGCTCAAATCGCTCGTGGCGGCCTCCGGGGCCTACGTCTTTTTTCGCCGTGCGTTGCGGGTTGGTTTTTGGCCGGCCGTGGTGGGTGGTTGGTGCTTTCCGCTGCTCGGCTTTCTCGTGTTGTTTCGCGGTTATCCGCCCAGCTTTGTGGTGGTTTGGTTGCCGTGGTTGCTGCTGACCGTCGCGGCGGCGTGTCGCCAACCCGGCGGTCGCAGCGGCGTGGCGTTGGCGGTCGTCACGCTGCTGACCCTCGTGAGCGGCCATCTGGCCGTGGCCGGCCTGGTGCTTCTGGGCAGCGGCTTCTACTTCCTATGGTGCTGGGCGGAAATCGTTCGACGCCAGGGTGCAACAAGCCGCATGGCCCTCGCGGCACTGTTCACCACGGTCGGAGGCTGGCTGCTGGGCATGCTGCTCTCGGCACCTCAGAGCGTGCCCACGATCGAGTATCTTCGCTACAGCCACCGTGTCGCGCAGCGCTACGAAAAGGGAGCAGTTGGCGACGAAGCCATCCAGCCGGGTGTGGGCGTGCTGCCCCAGTTTGTGCTGCCCTACTTTTATGGTTCGTCGCAACGCGGCAGCCTGTGG
>WGDQ01000014.1 GCA_015493185.1 Planctomycetaceae bacterium | reverse complement strand
GCACCACAGCCGCCAGCAACACAAAGGCCCCCACGGCGGCCAGACCACCCCAGCGGGTTTTGTTCCACACGCTCCACAAGCTGGCCAGTGTGGCGGTGCCGGCGGCCAGCACCATGAGCACGTTCCACACCAGTCGGGCGCGGCCGACCGGCATTTCTTCGCCCAGAAGCGAGCGTTGGTTCATCATCAAGAAAAAGGTCCAGTAGGCAACCGGCAGCAAAATCATGCCGAACACCGAGGTGGGCACCACCAGGTAAAACGCGGCCCCCTTCCACACAAAGGGGCCCAATGCCCCAATCGCCGCGGCCAGCGTGCCCAAGCGGTGCGGCCACCCCTTGGGCGGAATGCCCAACATCTCGCAAATCACAAAACCCGAGTTGAGCATCAACAGCGTGATCGTCGATAGCGTCATCCCGACCACGCCGATGCCGAAAATCACGTTGGCAAAAATCTTGCCCGTCAGCGGCTGCAACGATCGGGCCAGATCGAACGCATCTTTGCGCACCATGTGCCCGGCCAACGTCAGCTCGACCGGCGAAAGCGGTTCGAGCCGAAGTTCGATCTCCTCCTCGCTCAGCGCGGCAAACTGCTCCTTTCCCAGGACGTGGGCCAGCCGAGCTCGCATGATCGACTTGATCGCCCCGTCGTCCAGCTTCTCGACCGCCGCGGCATCTACCACGCCACTTGCCGCCAACTCGCCGTCGGGCTGAAACCGCGAGGCCGCCGCAATCACCACGCAACTGGTGGCGATCAAATACGGAATCAACATGCCCGTCGACAAGTCGAAACGGGCCAAGCCACGAAACCGGCGGTCCCAGCCGCGGGCCAACATCGAATAGGGCAACAGAAACGTCATGTTCACGCCCACTGCCGTGGCCGCCGCGCTGATCAACACATCGCGCTGCTCGCCCACAATGCGATCGATCCAGAACTGCCGCGAGGCCTCGGGCACCAGGTCGATCAACTGCTGGAAAGCCGGTGAAGGACGAAACACCCGTCGCAAGTCGGGCACAAAGCCCCACAGCACCTCGCCCCACGGCAAGCCGCCGCTCGATCGGGCCAGTTGCACCACCACGCCGATGAAGCAAACCACGATCATGCCCACGATCAGCTTCAACAGCCATTCGTAAAGCCGCACGCCCCAGCTACCGCTGTCGTAGGCCCAGGTAACAATGGTTGTCACCACCAGCACCACGGCCACCACGGCCAGCTTGCCGCCGAAGTCGCCCATCGCGCTGTCGGGTCCAACAAAGTCAGGCAACAAGTTCTGCTGTGCCACACCGGCCAACAGCGAATACTGCGGCAAACACCACACCACATTGGCCGCCAGCGAGGCCAGCGCCCACCCCCATCCCAACACGGGGTTGATGTGCCGATTGATCGCCGGAAACGGTCGCTCGCGAGTCGACAACACCACGTAGCTGATGGCACTGAGCATGATGATGCCCAGAATCATCGCCAGCGGCTGCACCCACAGCAGGCTGTAGCCGGCCAGCACCCCCAAATACAGGCTGCTGCCCAACGATCCGCCGCCCAAGGTCAGCGCGCTTTGCAGCCAGCCCGGCCCGGAAAGCCGCGTGTAAACAGCGATCCGACTCCAAAAGCCCGCCTGCTGCGCCTCGGCCAGCATGCGCCGTTCGGCCTCGAGCCGCAAATCGCTGCTCGCCGCTTCCGCACCCACGGCAACAACAGATGAATCCGCCGAATCGGTTCCCATCGGCTGAGCTTCTGACGAACGACGATCGTGCCGCGGCGCTTGTGTCATTGGCAACTCATCCTCGCCCAAACAATGGCCAGAACTTTTCTACAGAGCGAAAACTCGATAACGCCCCACGCCGCCCACGCGCGACACACGATCAGGCCGGTGTGCCCAGCAAGACCGCCTGCCGCGTTTTTTTCCCGAGCCGGCTTTCTGTGAGCGATGGCGCAAACAACTTTTTCGCACCTTGTCTCGGCACGTGGTGTGCGATCGTTCCACTTGCCCGAAAGAAACCACGGAACATCGGCGGCGTTATTCGTATTCCTTGGCGGCCAGCCACCGCTCGGCGTCGAGGGCCGCCATGCAGCCGCTGCCGGCCGCGGTCACTGCCTGACGATAGTAGTCGTCGGCCACGTCGCCCGCGGCAAACACGCCTTCGACACTCGTGTAGGTGCGGAAGGGCGTCGTCCAGCGAATGTAACCCTTGTCAGTCAGTTCGAGCTTGCCTTTCAAAAAGTCGGTGTTTGGTGTGTGGCCGATGGCCAGAAACACGCCGGCCACCTCGAGCTCGAGCGTGGTATCGTCCACTTTGTGCCGCAGCCGAACACCGGTCACACCGTGCTGGTCGTCGCCCAACACCTCTTCGAGCACCGTGTTCCACAAGATTTCGATCTTCGGGTTTTCCATGGCGCGTTTGGCCATGATCCGCGAGGCCCGTAGTTTGTCGCGCCGGTGAACCAGGTATACGCGGCTGGCGAATTTCGTCAGATACGTGGCCTCTTCCACGGCCGAGTCGCCCCCGCCCACCACCACCAGCGGCTTGTTGCGAAAGCGGGGCAACGCACCATCGCATACCGCGCAGGCGCTCACGCCCCGATTCTTGAACTTCTCTTCCGACGGCAAACCCAGATAGTTGGCCCGCGCGCCGGTGGCCACAATCACCGACAACGTTTGCGTGGTCTCGCCGCTTGAGGCCGTGACCTTGAACGGATGACACTCGAAGTTCACGTCCACTACGTCGTCGGTCACGATGCGCGTGCCGAAGTTCACTGCCTGCTGTCGCATCAGTTCCATCAGCTCCGGGCCGCTCACGCCGTGCTTCGAATGGGCCGGCATCATCGCCCGACGCTGCGGGTCGATGGCGTCGTCCAAATACGCCTCGAGATTGCCGGCGGGAAAACCCGGAAAGTTTTCCACCTCGGTGGTCAGTGCCAACTGCCCCAAAGGCAAAGTGCCGGCCAGTCGGTTTTCTTCAGTAATCGCCCCCTCGAACACCAGGGGTTTCAGCTCGGCCCGAGCCGCATAAATCGCGGCGGTCCAACCGGCCGGTCCGCTGCCGATGATGACAACCTTTTCCAAGGCTCTTGTACCTCCTCGAAAAATAGTGGCGGCCGCGCTAGCTGCCCCGCAGAACCATACCGGTCCGCCTCACCCCAACGAGAATGCCTGCCCGCGGCTCGTCGGCCGGCCCGACGCGCCACCACCGCACCAACTGCCCGCCAAACGTGGTCGGTCCACTTCGACCTCAGGGCACCACAGCAGCCCGCCAGTGGCGTCCGAATCGAGCAAGAAAGACACGCAGCCGGCACAAACCCTGGCCGAGCCGCCGCGGCACAACGCAAGACGCACATTATAGGGTCTGCCTGTCTAGCGTCCACGGTTGCCGTTTCAGCGGTCCCTTCCCTATCGCGAGCCGCTTCCTTACCGCAGCCCGTTGCCCACCTCAGCCCGTTACCCTGTTGCCCAAATCCACCATGTCCGGCCCACAGTCGTCCAACGACGACGGCCCCCCGCGACGCTCCCGCCGCTGTCTACGAGTTTCGCCTCACGTCCGTTGCTGCGAATGCTGTTGCGAAACCCACTTCGGCCGATCCGCCCACGGTCCTCCCGGCCACCTGTTGCGCCAATGCCCGCCGGCGAAGTCTCCGGTCCACAATCGGCTCTACGAGTGCGTCCTCGCCACATGAGCCCCGTTCGAAGGCTGCCCGGTGCCGGCACGGCATCGGCCCGGCTCCAAACGGATTCGTCGAAAAGCGAAACTTGCCGCTCGCCCAATGCGTGGTTTATGGTGAATTAGCCTTTTGCGTACGGCGCCAACACTTCGGTTCGCCGCCGGTTGGCCCCCGGTTCGGCCCCGCTTCGCCGCCGGTTCGCTTCACCCGATCGGTGCCCGATAAAATGCTTTAGTAGCAGTTCAGCCAATTGAATTTGTTGTCATGCCTTCGGTCGGAAGGCGGCCCATCGAAAAAAACACGACGCAACGATCGAACCTGCTGAAAAACGGGCGACGGTCCATACGTTTCTCTCGCCTCCTGCCGATCCGTATCCACTGCTTTGTTCGGCCAAGCGATTGCATGCTTCAGACCGTTTCCCTTTCCTCGGCCTCATCAACTTCAACTTCATCAACCCAACGTTTTGGCAAGGTGCATCGCGAGCCATGCTCGACAATTCAGTAACGATCACGTTGGTCGCCTTCGCCGCATTGGCGGCCGCCTATGTTGGCTACGGGCGTTTTCTGGCACGGCACATCTTCCGGCTCGACCCCCGGCGCGCGACGCCGGCGCATCGTTTCGAAGACGGAGTCGACTATCTGCCCACCCGCGTGCCCGTGCTCTTCGGACACCACTTCGCGTCGATCGCCGGGTTGGGGCCGATTCTCGGTCCGGCCATCGCCGTCATTTGGGGTTGGCTTCCGGCCGTGTTGTGGGTGGTTGTCGGATCAATCGTCATTGGCGCCGTGCACGATCTGGGCGCCCTGTCGGTAAGCCTCCGCTATCAAGGACGCTCGATCGGCGACGTGGCCCGCGAACTGATCGGTCCTCGGGCACGCTTCTTGTTCCTGCTGATCATCTTCTTCTTGATGTCGCTGGCCATGGGCGTGTTTGTGCTGGTGATTTCGCAGTTGTTCGTTTCGTTCTATCCCAACGCCATCGTGCCTTCGATCGGGCTGATGATCGTGGCCATGGCCATGGGCGTGGCCGTTTACAAACTTCGCATGCCGCTCGGTCCGCTCAGCATCGTCGGCGTGGCCTTCTTGTTTTTGCTGATCCACTTGGGTGTAAAAAATCCGCTGCCCACGTACACCTGGGGCATGGATGCCGAGGCCCGTGCCGCGCTCGATGCGGCCCGCCAGCAAGGCCAACTGCCCGATCCGTACGGAGCCGTGGCCGTGGCCGCGGCGCTCGAGCAATCGGGCAATGCCCACGCGGCCCAGTCGGTTTCGGCCGCGGCTTCAACCACTACCAAAACCTGGAGCTACCTGCTACTGGGCTACGCCTTTCTGGCGTCGGTGCTGCCTGTTTGGCTGCTGCTGCAACCGCGCGATTATTTGAACAGCTACCAGTTGTACGCCGGTCTGGTGCTGCTGCTTGTGGGGCTGTTGGTGCTGCACCCCACGGTGGCCGCGCCCCCGGTGGCCGATGCCGAGGCCATCGGAGCACCGCCGATGTTCCCTTTCCTATTCATCACCATCGCCTGCGGTGCGATCAGCGGTTTTCACAGCCTGGTTTCCAGCGGCACCACCGTGCGGCAGTTGAACCGTGAAACAGACGCCTTGCCCATCGGCTACGGCGCCATGCTCACCGAAGGGGCGCTGGCCGTGCTGGTTATCATGGCCTGCGTGGCCGGTTTGGGCGGCGCGGCCTGGACATCGGGCGGAACCTACACCCACTGGTCGAACCTCGATGGCCGCCTCAGCACGCAGTTGGCCGCCGTCGTCGAGGGCGGGGGCCGCTTCCTCTCGGCCCTGGGCGTTCAACCCCACTATGGCGAGGCTTTCATCGCTGTGGCCATCGTGGCCTTCGCGCTCACCACGCTCGACTCCGCCACGCGACTGCTCCGCTACAACGTCGAGGAAATCTTCAAAAGCATGGGGCTCGGCGTGCTGGCCAATCGTTTCGTGGCCTCGCTGGTGGCCGTGGCCGGCATCGGCTTTTTCGCGCTGTTGCGCGTTTACGACGCCGCCTCCGGAGCCTACAAACCGGCCGGACTGCTGCTGTGGCAAATGTTCGGCACCACAAACCAACTGCTGGCCGGCCTCACGCTGCTGTGCGTCAGCCTGTTCCTGTTCAAGTTGGCCCGACCCGTCTGGTACACCATCGTTCCCATGTTCGCCATGCTGGGCATCAGTCTGCTGGCCATGTTGATCAATCTTTCCGAACTGTGGGGAGCCGAAGTACGCAACTGGCCGCTGATCGTCGTCAACGTGGTGGTGATGGCCATGACCCTTTGGATGGTGGGCGAAGCGGTCGCCTCGTTCGCGCGCGGACGCGGCAACCTTGGTCTGCCGGAAACCGAACCCGCCCACGCCGATCACGAACTCGAAGAAGCCGTGGCCACGTCGCATTTGGGCTAACCGGTCGCGGCCCATTCGTTTCGCCATATGTTTGGTGTTGGGCGATCCACTCAGCTCCCTCGGGCGCGGCACACACGGCGCCATGCAACCTGAAGTCTCCGTGATACTGATTCGCGAAAACGCCGAGCAGCTCTCCGGCAGTGGCTGCTGCGGCAAACTCGAAGGCGATGCCCTTCGCGCCGCCAGCGACGAACCCTTTGCCCACACGCGGGCCGATCAAAGTGCCTGCGGTCGGCTGCACCGCCTGCTGCGCAAAAACTTTCCCGACAGCGGAACCACGCCGCGCGTGCGCGTCGTCACCGTCGACCCACGAAACCAGCTCTATCTGGCCCCCAAACTATGGCGCGACGTTTGCCGCTATCGTCCCGGCATTCGCGAAGGGTTGAAAACCGCACTCCAGCTCTTCGCGCTGCCTGCGGTCGTAATCAACGGGCGCGTTGTCTCCAGCCGCAAGCGCCCGCTCTCGCCCCACCACGTGCTGCACGAAGTCGAGCGGCATCTGCGACCCGGCACCCACAAACCATCGCCCGGCACCAACGCGTCTTCATAGGCGAACCGCACGTCCGCGGGATCGGCGAGCGACGATCTCGAAGGCACCCCGCCCCAACGTCGCATGGCCGAGGCATCGTCCACCCCTCAAGCGCGCTGGAAGGCACCCACTCAGCGGCGGGGCGGCCGAGGCCGCGTTTCCCAGAGTGTCTAACGTGTTAAATGAAAGCACGTTACGAAGCATCCGCCCGATCTCTTGCCCCACTCGGGGCGGGGCGTAGAGTTTCATTAGGAGGTGACTTCAAAATCGCTTCCAGGCCCGAAGGTTGTGAGCAGGCGATTCATATCAAGGAGGGCGAAGCAGGCGAATCCTCCTTGGACTGGTCGATGCAAACCGACGACCGGACGGTTGGCTTGCTCGCGATCGAAGCTGGAATTGGATTCTCTGAAGACACCTTCCGAGGGCCCGGCACCCTCCACAAGGCCGCGCCTGCGC
>WGDQ01000013.1 GCA_015493185.1 Planctomycetaceae bacterium | reverse complement strand
TCGACTGCGATGTTGGACGACGCAACCGTTTCGGCGCTAGAAGGAGACGGTAACGGGTGGTCGCTGCCGGGAGGCATCGAGTGGGCGAGCGATTCTGACTCGTCCGAGGCGTCGAATCGGTCGCTCGCGCGGGAACGCTCGCTTGCCTGAGCAACGTTGGGTGGTTCGCCGGTGTTGGGGGAGTCGGCTAGCGGGGGCGTGGATGATAGCGCGGCGACGCGGATTGCAACCCCCTCGAGCCCATTGTCGACAAGCGACGGCTCGGCATCGGCGCCGAGCGAGGGCATGGCCAGCAGCGGCGGATTGCCGGGCGGTGCGACAATGGTTTGGCTGCCGGGCGACGATACGGCTTCGGCGGCGGCCAGGATGGTATGCGGTTCTAGCAGCGGCGAGGGCTCGCCACAGACCGCAGGGCGATCTTCAGACGTCGGTGCCGACGGTTGGGCGGCCCGGTCTTTGGCATAAGCTCGGATGAATGCCTGGTCGAGGCTGCTCATGGGCGATCGTCCGTGGGGTTGGCCGGTGCGATGGTTCCCTGCATTTCGGCCACGCCCGGTGTGCGGTAGCCGGAGGAACCGAGGCCGCTTCTCCTTCCTGACAGGCGAGGCGACGTTGCCGGGCGGCCGTGCGGCATGGGCGTCTGCGATGTGCGCGATCGCTGAGGTCGCTGCGCGACGCGGGGCCAGGGCGCTGTCGACGGAACTCGGCCAGCGTGGTTGGGTGCCGCAGCGGCGCGAGCTGTCGTGTCGGAACGTGGTGCGAACCGGTCGCCACCGGTTTCCGTGGCCGGGGTGTTGGTGCGAGTTGTTGGCAAGGGTTCGATCAACAGGGGGGCGTCGCCGTCGGTTTGGCCGGTGTGCCCATGGCCGTGCCTACCGGCAGCCTCACCCGTTCCCTCGGGAGAAGCGGAGGAGGCATTCGAATTCGGGAGCGACGATTCCTGCGTCGAAGATGGCGATGCGAGTGATCCGGAACCGAGTGCCGAGGCCTGGTTTTTTGCAGACGGCACGTTCGGGTCGGGCCCTGTGGCTGGCGTGTTTGCCTGGGCGTCGGGCAGCGCGGGAGGCGCGCCGCTGGCAAAGGGGGCATTGTGGAAATGGTTGTGGTGGGAATCGTGACCGAAGTCGTGTGTCGATGCCGCGCCCTCTGGCCAATGCGTCGTGTTTGGGGTGGTTGGCCCGTGAGGCTGACTGGCGATGCGGGCGTGGTGGTCGTGCTGAACGGCGCCGTGTGACCGCACGGCATCGGGGTGCAACGCGGCCGGCCGATTTGATGTGGCTGCGCCCGCCCACCAAGCGGCGGGTGGGTTCCATTCGGCGCTATCGCCGGTGTCAGAAGGCGATGTGGGACTTCGGCTCCAAAGCACCGTGGCGGCGATGAGCAGCGTGAACAGCACCACGGCGGCCGCTGCCCGCTGAGGATGCTGTTTCCAACGTTCGATTCGTGGTTGCCACCAATTGGCCTCGCTCGCGGTGTGGGCGGCAGCGTGGCCCCGATCAGCTTGCTGCGAGGTTTGCGATCGTGTCTTGAGCCACAGACGACGCAACGACAACGGCCTGCTTGCCAACTGCGGCAACAAGAGCACCACCCGCCAAGGGGCCGGATGTTGGGGCAAACCGTCGTGCGGGCGCGAACCCTGCCCTCGGGCATCGGACGCGTGACGGGCGGGGCGGTCCGCTGGGGGCACCGGTGCCGTCGCAGCGCGCGGCGAAGACAACGAAGAAGTAGACGAAAAGGGTCGGTTCATGGTTTTCGACCGCAGTGGGTCGGTCGATTGCTTTTCGGGCTGTTGGTTTTGGGGGCGAACGGGCGCCGCTAGCGCCGTGGCTCGGAAGTTTCCCCGCTTTGCGGCGGCCGCCACCGCGATTGCCAGTGCACCGACGATTCACCGGTCGATGGTGACCGACCAAAAGCGGCCGAAGGCGGCCGACCCGCTGTGCGAGACGAACCAAGACGATCCGCGCCGGTAGGGTTGCGCCGGAGCGAACCGCGCAGCAACCGGTCAGAACAATGACCGCGCCACGACAGACGAGCATCGGGCAACACGGGTCGTGCGGAGTGCTGAGTCGGATCGGCGTCTGGCCCGCCAAGCGCGCACGGTCGCAGACCGGTGGCTGCGCTGTTGTTATCGGTTCGGGTCGTGTTGATCTTGAGCCTGAATGCGACTGTAACGCGTGGGCCGTTTGGGCAATTTGAGTCGGGTGCCGCAGTCGGCACTGCCTGCCGCTATGGAACAGGGCCGTGGTGAGTCGGTGGTGCGGGCAGAAGACGGGGAGAAGTAGAAAATATGGAAATGAAGTGAATGGAGGCGCGCGGAGCGATCTGCGCGGCGATGGCTTCTGTGAAAATGGCTCGGGGGCAACACGATTTGTGGAAAGGGTCTGCCTTGGGGGCCGCGCAGAGAGATGGTGGCCGCGCAGCGATGTTCAGAGGCATAGAAGAACCAACTTAGGCCGAGCGACTGCCCTCGGCTTCGGTTCACCGTGAGTTGTGGGCGTGAGGGATTGCCTTGAAGGGGGGAATGCACTTTGCGATAGTTCAATGAGGCCATAACCTGATGGGCGAGAACCGATTCGGACAATGCGCGGTGTTGTCGCGGGGTTTGGGCGATTGTGGAGCAGGCGTAGCGGCACGCGGGTGCGTGCTACGGTTTGGGGCGGCCGGTAGGCGCCGCGAAGCGATGAAGTTGACGACCGTCTGTGTTGGACGGCGGGTGGCGGTTTTTTGGCGTTAGAGCGAGGTGGGCGGATGTCGGTGGCCGAACAAACGGATACGCGGAGTCGTCTGGAAGAGCTGTTGGCCCAGCGCATTTTGGTGCTCGATGGGGCGATGGGCACGATGATCCAGACGCTCGGCCTCGAAGAGGCCGACTTCCGCGGTACGCGCTTTATCGACCATCCGACCGACTTGAAGGGCTGCAACGATTTGTTGTGTGTGACGCGGCCCGACGATATCGAGGCCATTCATCGGGCCTATCTCGAGGCGGGGGCCGATCTGGTCGAAACCAATACGTTCAATGCCAATCGTATTTCGCTGGCCGATTACGATTTGCAGGATGCCGTGCGAGAGGTGAACTTGGCGGCTGCCGCTTGCGCCCGCCGGGCGGTAGACGCGATGAACCTGAGCACGCCCGAGCAGCCGCGGTTTGTGATCGGCGCGATCGGGCCCACGAATCGCACGGCTTCGATGTCGCGCGACGTGGAAGATCCCGGCGCCCGGCAGGTGACGTTCGACGAGTTGGTCGAGGCCTATACCGAGCAGGCCGAAGCGCTGATCGAAGGCGGCGTCGACGTGTTGATGGCCGAGACGACCTTCGACACGCTGAATCTCAAGGCGTGCCTGTTCGCCATCGAAACGCTATTCGAGCGATTGGGACGGCGGTTGCCGGTGATGGCGTCGGTGACGATTTTCGAGAACGGCCGCACGCTGCCCGGCCAAACGCCCGAGGCATTTTGGATTTCGATCGCGCATGCCGACTTGCTGAGCGTGGGCATCAACTGCGCGCAAGGCCCCGAGGGTTTGCGGCCTCATCTGGAAGAGCTGTCGCGGATTGCGCCGCGATATATCAGTTGTTATCCGAACGCCGGGCTGCCGAACGCCATGGGCGGTTTTGACGAAACGCCCGAGCAGATGGCCCGCGTGTTGGGGGAGTTTGCCGAACAGGGCTGGTTGAACTTTGTGGGTGGATGTTGCGGTACGACGCCGGCGCACATTCGGGCAATTGCCGAGGCCGTGCGCGATAAGCCGCCGCGCGTGCGGCCCGAGCCTGAGCGCCTGACGCGACTTAGCGGGCTCGAACCGTTAGTGATTCGTCCCGACGGCAATTTCATCATGATCGGCGAGCGGACCAATGTGGCCGGTTCGCGCCGTTTCGCCCGGCTGATTCGAGAAGAACGGTACGACGAGGCGCTCGACGTGGCCCGGCAGCAGGTGGAGGCGGGGGCCAACATCATTGATGTGAACATGGACGAAGGCCTGCTCGATGGGCCGAAAGCGATGACGCGGTTTTTGAACCTGATCGCCGCCGAGCCCGATATCGCACGGGTGCCGGTGATGATCGATAGCTCGAACTGGGAGGTGATCGAGGCGGGGCTCAAGTGCGTGCAGGGCAAGCCGGTGGTGAACTCGATCAGCCTGAAGGGCGGTGAGGAGGAGTTCTTGCGCCAGGCACGGCTCATTCGCCGCTACGGCGCCGCGGTGGTGGTAATGGCCTTTGACGAAGAAGGCCAGGCCACGGAAACCGACCGCAAGGTGGAAATTTGCGAGCGGGCCTATCGGTTGCTGACCGAAAAGGCGAACTTTCCGGCCGAAGACATCATTTTCGACCCCAATGTGCTGACCGTGGCCACGGGAATGGCCGAGCACAACCGCTACGCGATCAATTTCATCGAGGCCACACGCCAGATCAAAGAGCGGATGCCTGGCGTGAAGGTCTCGGGCGGGATCAGCAACGTTTCGTTTTCGTTTCGTGGCAATGACGTTGTGCGCGAGGCGATGCACGCGGCCTTTTTGTATCACGCCATACGGGCCGGCCTGGACATGGGCATTGTGAACGCCGGCCAATTGGCCGTTTACGAAGAGATCGATCCCGAACTGCGCGAACGGGTTGAGGACGTGCTGTTCGACCGGCGCCCCGATGCCACCGAGCGGTTGATTCAATTGGCCGACACGGTGAAAGGCCAAGGGCGGCGGCAAGAGGCCGATTTGGCCTGGCGCGAACTGCCGCTCGAAGAGCGGATCAAGCACGCCATGGTGCGGGGCATCGACACGTACATCGTGGAAGACACCGAAGAAGCCAGACAGAAGTACGACCGTTGCCTGGAGGTGATCGAAGGCCCGTTGATGGCCGGCATGGAGGTGGTGGGCGAGCTGTTCGGGGCCGGCAAAATGTTTTTGCCGCAGGTGGTGAAGTCGGCCCGGGTGATGAAGAAGGCCGTGGCCTATCTTGAGCCGTTTCTCGAACAGGAAAAGGCGGCTTCGGCCGAGGCCGATCAGCCGCGAGGCCGCATTGTGCTGGCCACGGTGAAAGGCGACGTGCACGATATCGGCAAAAACATCGTCGGTGTGGTGTTGGCCTGCAACAACTACGAGATCATCGACTTGGGTGTGATGGTGCCGTGCGAACAGATTCTCGATACGGCCGTGGAGAAGGGGGCCGACATCATCGGCCTGAGCGGGCTGATTACGCCGAGCTTGCAGGAAATGGTGCACGTGGCCCGCGAAATGCAACGCCGCAACATGACGCAGCCGTTGTTGATCGGCGGCGCGACGACCAGCGCAAAGCACACGGCGGTGAAAATCGCGCCGAACTACGACCAACCGGTGGTTTACGTGCCCGATGCTTCGAAGAGCGTGGGCGTGGTCGAGCAGTTGCACAACCCGCAGCATCGCAAGGCTTTTGCAGCGGCCAACCGGCAGCAGCAGGAAAAGCTGGCCGAGGCGTTCAGCCAGCGGCAGCAAAAGAAGCTGATCCCCTTTGCCGAGGCGTGCCGACAGCGATTCCAAACCGACTGGGAGCACATCGAGATTGCGAAACCCGAGTTTCTGGGGGCGCGAACACTGGACAATGTCGCCCTGGAAACGCTGGTGCCTTATATCGACTGGACGCCGTTTTTTGCCGTGTGGGAGATGCGAGGTCGGTATCCGGCGCTGCTCGACGATCCGCAGGTTGGACCGCAGGCTCGCCGGGTGTTTGACGACGCGCAGGAGATGCTGGACGAAATCGTGTCGGGGCGTCGGCTCACGGCGCGGGCCGTTTATGGCTTTTGGCCGGCCAATGCCGACGAGAACGACATCGTGGTGTATCGCGATGAATCGCGTCAGGAGGAACTGTGTCGGTTCTTTACGCTCCGGCAGCAGTGGCAGCGCCGCGGAACGACGGCCTACTATGCACTGGCCGACTTCATTGCGCCGATCGAGAGCGGGCGCCCTGACTACTTGGGGGCATTTGCGGTAACGGCTGGCATCGGCAGCGATGCACTGGCGGCCGAGTACGAGGCGGAGCACGACGACTACCGCTCGATCATGGCCAAGGCGCTGGCCGACCGGTTGGCCGAAGCGCTGGCCGAATGGTTGCACCAACAGGCCCGCCGCGATTGGGGCTATGGTCGCGATGAGAACTTGGACCATGAAGCACTCGTGCGCGAGCGGTATCGCGGCATCCGACCGGCACCGGGATATCCCGCGTGTCCGGACCATACCGAGAAGCGGACGTTGTTCGAGCTGCTCAATGCCACCGAGGCAATCGGTGTGACGCTGACCGAGAGCTTTGCCATGCAACCGCCGGCTTCGGTGTCGGGCCTGTACTTCTCGCATCCACAGTCGCGTTATTTCTCAGTCGATTTGATCACGCGCGATCAGGTGGAAGACTACGCGCGGCGCAAAGGCATCTCGCGCCGCGAGGCAGAAGCGTGGCTGGCGGCCAATTTGGCTTACGACACCGCCAACGGTTGAACCGCCCCTCGGCGCGTGCCATTGTGCCACTGCGGCGTGGTGCCCTGCCCCGCCTCATCCGTTGCCCAACGTGCCGGCGTGCGCGGCGCAAACTGTTGCAAAC
>WGDQ01000012.1 GCA_015493185.1 Planctomycetaceae bacterium | reverse complement strand
CTGGTGGACGTGGCTCCGGTTGCGGCAACGCCCACCGGCCGAGTTATTGTCGAACCACAGCCAACATATCGATCTTGTCGAGCAATTGGGCCGCCGACCGATCGGGTCGCACGGCATGCGACGCTGGCTGACGTATCTGCCAGGCAACGATGTTTTCCGGCTCGAGGTCAACGAGAAGCAGGTTCGTGTGCCGCGGTTGCCTCGCGAGCTCGACGGCTTTTCGATCGCGCACATCTCCGATTTGCATCTCGAGGGCGCGATTGGGCCCGAGTTCTTTCAGGAGATCGTGGCCCGAGTGAACGAGCTTCAGGCCGATGTGATCGCCGTGACGGGCGACGTGTTCGACCGGCGCGAGTGTCTCGATTGGGTGCCGCAAACGTTGGCCGGGCTGCGCGCACCGTTGGGCATTTACTTCATTCTCGGCAATCACGACTTGCGGCTCGGCGACGTGCGGCTTGCCCGCCAAGCGCTGACCGACATCGGCTGGATCGACCTGGGTGGCCGCTGGATCGAAACGACGTGGCGCGATCAGCAGGTGTTGCTGGTGGGCAACGAGTTGCCGTGGATCGCTGCCCAGACGCCGTGCCCGCCGCTTCTGCTCGGCGCGCACGATGCCGATGCCAAGACCGAGAAAGAAAAAGAAGGCGTCTCCGGCAGCCATACCCCACATCGCCAACGACCGCTGCGCGTGGCACTGGCTCATACGCCCGATCAATATCCGTGGGCTCGCCGCCACGGGATGGATCTCATGTTGGCCGGCCACTGTCATGGCGGTCAGATTCGCCTGCCCCTTGTGGGGCCACTGGTTGCCCCGAGCCGTCGTGGTGCCCGCTACGCATCGGGAACATTTTTCGAACGCCCGACGCTGTTGCACGTGAGCCGGGGCATTTCGAGCCTGCAAACCGTTCGTTACAACTGTCCGGCTGAAATCACACGACTCGTGCTGCGTTCGCCGGTTCGAGCGTCGGCGCCGGACGTGGCTCCCGCCGAGGGCAACGAGCGATCCGAACTGGTTGGCAGCACAAGTTGAGGCGGCAGCGAGCGATCTCGATAAGGTGTCTTCAAAATCCAATTCCGACATCGATCGCGATCAGGCGACCAGCTGGGTCGCCGGTCTGCATCAACCAGTCCAAGGAGGATTCACCTGCTTCGACCTCCTTGATATGAATCGCCTGCTCGCAATTTTGGGTCTGGAAGCGACTTCGAAAACACTTTCTGACGGAGGCTACGGTTCTGTGTCGGCGCGACCGCTGGCGGGCTTTTCCAGCTCAACGCAAATGCCCCCGGCGCGCAGTGCCTTGTGCATTTTTGTGAACCACAATTCCTTGCGACACACGAGCCCCACGTCGGCTATCACCTCGTAGAGTTCTCGGCGATTGTACGTGCGGCAGCACCAGACACGACTGGTCCACGCGCCGCCGAAGCTATCTTCGGTGGTGAGCAATAGCATGCGACCGCCACGTGTCATCACGCGTGCCATTTCCGTCAGGCCCGAGCGAGGTTCGGGCAAGTGTTCCAGCACGTAGCCGCAGGTAACGCAGTCGAACGTTTCGTCGGCAAAGGGAAGATGGGCCAGATCGGCCGCCACATAAAACGGACGGCGATCGTTCAGCCGTTTTCTCGCGCGCCGGAGCATGGTTGCCGAAAGGTCGCAAGCAACAACCTCGACGTTGCGATCGGCGTATTTCAGCACATGTTGCAGAATTTGCCCCGCTCCACTGCCGACATCCAGCACCCGGCGAACGCCCCGCAGGTCGAATTGCCGCGAGCGCAGCAGACGCTCGCCCAATGGCAGGTGCAGCGATAGCTTGCTGGCCGTGGCCAGCAGCGCCCCCTTAGGACCGCCATATACCTGACGCACTTTGCGGCGATATTCGTCGTCGCTCACCCGATTGATCAAGCGGTTCTCGATCAACCGATTGATCAAGCGCGAAGGGCGCTGGGGAGGCATTGCGTCGGAATGTTTTTGCGAAGCGTGCTTTTGCTGAGTTGTCACCGATCGACCTCGACTCAAGGGAAGAATTCGCGAACCTGCGAACCACGACAGTGCCACCATGCCGGGCAGATGCTCCCGGGGGGGCGTGCGAATGCTCGCGGCCGCTGCATTCATACGGCGTCAAACATCTGGAGCACGCGGCCCCACGATGCGACGAAAACGCCGGGCTTTGCAGCCGTGCCCTGCGAGAGACAACCCAACGCGCGGACAGCCGGCGACACTTGCAACGAC
>WGDQ01000011.1 GCA_015493185.1 Planctomycetaceae bacterium | reverse complement strand
GTGCAAGCACACGAAGTCGCGGTTGGTTCGCAGGGCCCGTTTATCGCGCGATCGTAAAACCCGCTGTGCGCGGGAAAACATGCGGGCGTCGAGCCGGCCAGCGAGATGCCGGATGGGTATCTTGGGCAGATCGTCGCGATGGCGCAAGTAGATTTTCAGAAAGCGGAATCGCTCGCTGCGCGAAACGTGCTCGAGCACCCCGGCGCCCAGCATGGCAAGGCTTGCCATACTGCGGCGAAGGTTCAGCGGCCGTGAAAGCACGACCTCGGGCAAGTCGATCAGCAGCAAGCGAGGTGGCCTGACCGGGCCGTTTGCACCGTGCCGCGCAGGCGATTGGCTGAGCAGTATGTTGCCCGCGTGAAAGTCGTGGTGGTCGACGCCTGATCGATGCAATTTGGCCGTCCACTCCGCAAGCTGTTCGCACAACAGGCGACGCTGCCGCGCGACGGCCGCTGAAGGCGCAGCGGTTAGCAGCCGCTTGCCGTACTCTTCGAGCGTGATGGCCTCGGGCACGGCTTCGCTGACGAAGTAGTTGTCGCTGACAAGCGGCCCCTTTTTCCGTTCCCCGATGCCCACGGGCTGCACGGTCGGGATACGGCGTCGGGCCAACTCGCGGGCCTTGTGCCACTCGCGGCGCGCCGTCGAACCGCGAAGGGCGTGGGCGATCATGCGGGCCAGACTGTGGCAGCGATAGTGCTTCAAATAAACGGTTCGCGCCGCTTGGGGTAAATCGACCCGGTACACCGTGCGGTGGGGACCGTCTTTCACCACGCATGCAGCACCGCGCTGCGCGGCGGCGCGCGCAAGCGCTTTGGGAACATCGGGCAGCCGCTGCCGCCATTGGGGTGTGAGGTGCCAAACCACGGTGTCATCGGTTGGCATGGCCTGCAAAACTTCCATGTTCAAGGCCGCCGGCGCGACCAGCATCGCGGACAAAGAACGGCGATTCGTGCGGACAGCGTGCTGATAGGCTGAAACGCGTTTCTGCTGGGCAATTGGCCGTGCAATGACATGATCGGCCATTTTTTCTGCCCGATTCACAGGGCGAATTCGTAACGCGCCACCGGTCTATCAAGCAATA
Organism: Planctomycetaceae bacterium; assembly: GCA_015493185.1. Classification (GTDB taxonomy): domain Bacteria; phylum Planctomycetota; class Planctomycetia; order Pirellulales; family JAEUIK01; genus WGDQ01. Next base: position 2,661 of record WGDQ01000011.1, on the reverse strand, counting down.
GCAACCTTCACAACAACGCAACAAGCCCTCGCAGTCCCCCAATGCCACCGGCAAAAGCGACCACTGACGGCAGGACGGCAGGCATTCTCAAGGATTGGCCTATCGGCCTGCTTGCCCTACGGAAAAGGAATTTGACGTGGGGCAGGGACCCGGTCGGTGCGGCTTTGCAGATAAAGGTTGAACTTTGTCGCACCGTGTTCCCCGCTTGCACGTAGCCGATATCGCCGCGCAAACAGCCACGCTGCGACGTGCGATTTTTGCGGGCGAATGCCACACGCCCGTCGAGATGCCCGGCTCAGCCGCCACTGATGGCGGGGAGGAAGTGGATCTCGCTTTCTGGGGCAACGGGCGTGAGGAGGCCGCGGGTGCTCAGATGACCGTCGACCGAGACGGCCAACCCTGGGGCGAGATCGTCGCCCGAGCAAAGCCGCGCGGCAATGCCGGGGAATCGCTGATCGAGCGATTCGACAACGCGGCGCAGTGTGCTGCCCTCGACGCAAACGCGATCGACGCCGCCGGTCAGATCACGCAACGTGGGGGGAATGAATACGGTGGGCATGGTTGCGCGCGTTGTTTTTTCGGACGCTTGTAGCGATGCGCACGGGGCGTGAGTGGAGAAAACGGCCGCTCGTGTCGTTTTCGCGCCGTGCGAACTACAGCGAAGCGTCACCACTTGGAACCAGCAAGGGCCGCGTGCCCGTACGACGCGGTATCGTTAGGACTGGCAGGAAACGATTTCTCTCTCGCTCGCTCTGCTCATCGCGGCAGCAAGAGAACGATGAACAACGTGGATGAACAACGTAAATGCAAAACGTGAGCGGCGCGTGCCGGTGCGGCATTTAGTCGGTCGCACCGTTTGAGGATCGCTCGAGAATGGCCTTGCAGAGCCGCGGGGGCGACATCGGCAGCTCGCGCATGCGAACTCCTACGGCGCGATAAATGGCGTTGGCGATGGTGGCCGGAGGCGGCACGATAGGCGTTTCGCCCACGCCGCGCACACCGTATGGATGGTCAGGATTGGGAACCTCGACAATCACCGTGTCGATCATCGGCACGTCGAGCGCCGTCGGAAGGCGGTAGTCGAGCAGCGAGGCATTTTGCATGCGGCCTTCGGCATCGAAAGCGTACTCTTCGTTGAGAGCCCAACCAATGCCCTGCACTGCCCCGCCCTGGAGCTGTCCTTCCACGTAGCTGGGGTGTACGGCTTTGCCGGCGTCTTGAACCACCGTGTAGCGCAGCACCGAGACCTTACCGGTTTCGGGGTCGACCTCGACGTCGGCAATGTGGCAGCCGAAACCATTGGTGGAAACCTGCGGATCGACCGCGCCGCAACCCACCACGGGACCACCGGTCAGATGCAGACGGCCGGCTAGTTCTTTGAAGGTCATCGACCGCTCGCCGCAGCGAAACACGCCATCGTCGAACGTGACGTCCTCGGGCTTGCAGTCCCATAGCATCGCCGCCCGCTGGATCATTTGCTGGCGGATGTGCATGCCCGCCTTATAGGCAGCCAGTCCGGTGGCGAATGTCACGCGGCTGCCGCCCGTGACATCGGTGTAGCCGATGCTGTCGGTATCGGCCACCTGCGGGTGAACGTCTTCAGCGGGAATGCCGAGCGTTTCGGCCAGTTGCATGGCCACCGACGTGCGGGTGCCGCCGATATCGGTTGAACCCTCGACCAGTGTGACGGTGCCGTCGGCGTTCACGCTGGCCGTGGCCGTTGATTTCAGACCGATGTTGAACCAGTAGCCACAGGCTACACCGCGGCCGCGGTTGGGCCCCTCGAGCGGGGCCTGGTAGTGCGGGTGGTTTCTGGCCGCTTCGAGTGTTTCGATCAGCCCGATGCGGTTGTAAACCGGGCCGTCGACGCGGCGTGTGCCCTCACGGGCAGCGTTGCGCAGACGGAACTCGATCGGATCGAGGTCGAGGCGTTCGGCCAATTCGTCGATCACCGTTTCGCAAGCAAAGGCGGCTTGCGTAGCCCCCGGCGCGCGATAAGCGGCTGTTTTCGGCTTGTTCAATACGACGTCGTAGCCGTCGACCCGCGCGTGCGGCAGGTCGTAGCAACTGAACACGCACATGCACCCCGGCCCGATGATGCCGGTGGGATACGCCCCGGCATCGTAAGCCAACCACGCTTCGCCCGCGGTGAGCTTGCCGTCGCGCGTGGCGGCCAACTTGACGCGTATGTATGAGCCGGGCGTGGGGCCGGTGCCCTCGAACACTTCGGCTCGCGACATGACGATTTTTACCGGACGGCCGGTTTTGCGGCTGAGCAGTGCCGCAACCGGTTCGAGGTAAACGGTAATCTTTCCGCCGAAACCGCCACCAATTTCCATCGGCACGACGGTGACTTGCGAAACGGGAATTTGCAACAACTCAGCGGTTTGCTGACGACAAGTGAACGAGCCTTGCGTGGCGGTCCAGATTTTCAGGTGCCCGTCCGCGTTCCACAACGCGGTAGATACCTGCGGCTCGATGTAGCCCTGGTGCACGCTGGCCGTGCGGAACTCGCGCTCGATGATCAGGTCGGCCTGGGCAAACCCTTCTTGTACGTTGCCCTTTTCGAAATGAATGTGTTTGGCGATGTTGGTGGGGCGATCGCCGCGCGTGCCCATCTCATCGGTGCGAAGGTGCTCGTGCAGCAGTGGGGCGTCGTCT
>WGDQ01000010.1 GCA_015493185.1 Planctomycetaceae bacterium | reverse complement strand
CACACAAACCGTCGTGTGCGCGAGATTTGCGCGGCCCCGCGTATCCATCCCCCCAGATTCGCGGAGTTCATTCTGCCAGATTCATCGCCCCAGTCAAGAAAATCGTGCCACCGGTCCGGCGTAAATTCCAGGGCGTTTGGCCATTGCGGCTAGCCGTCGGAGACAGGGGGCCCACTTCCCTCTTGTTCACGAGCGACGCCAAAGCCGCCACCAGCCGATTTCCGGGTGAATATCGCCAGCCACCCGGAAAAATCAGAGCAGTTTCAGACGCCCGCTACCGTCCGATCAGCAGCCGATCCGATAGGGCGAGCCGTGTTCGGCCAACTCGATATGGGCCGCGCGATTCTGGCCTGAGGCCTGGCGAAAAACGTGAAAGGCACCTGAGTTCGCATTTGCGACACGCGGCCAGCCAGCGTAAATCACGCGTTCTCAAATACCAGCCGACCGGCAAAAAAACGCCCAGATGCCGGGCAGCAGCACGTCTGAGAAAGCCAAGCCGCGCACCCGGGCCGGAATAAAAAGATGGTGCCGGAGAGCAACGGCTCGCACCGGCCAATCGGGCAAAACCAGACTGCCAAAACCTAGCGGCGGCGGCGAATCGACCAGCCGAGCAGCGAAGCACACACGATGCTCGCCAGTGCCAGTGAAGAAGGCTCGGGGACGATCGGCCCTGGAGAGGTCGAAACCGTGATGCTCTGCAACGCCTCGAAGGCCTTTTTGATTGTGGCCGTGGTTCCGGCCTCACTGTTGGCAAGCAGATTATTGTCGAACGTGATCCCGACCGAGGTAACGCCCACGAGGAAAAAGTCGTTGACCAGATCGACCTCGGCCGTGCCACTGACAACACCAGCGGAATCCCCAGCACCCAGAGAGAAAGAATCGCCCGGCGTGAAGCTGATCGGGTCGCTGTAGTTGCCGGTGGAGAACGTCAAGTCGCTAACCGTCAACGCCCCGAAAATCGAAACACTGGTTCCAGCGCCGCCAATGCCAGCCAACGCGTAGTCACCGATTTCGGAGATCGCGATTCGCTCGATGAAGAAACCCGGTTTGGCCTGAATCTGGAGCGTCAGCGTGCCGTTCACAAAGTCCGACGAGCCACCAGCAGCACTGGCGGCGAAATTCGGCGTGGAAAACACCAATGTGTCGTTAACCAACGTCGGTGCACCGTAGAGAGCCCCACCGGGCGCCGACACGTCGTCGGTCGTCGAGTCTTCTGTTACCGCGAGGAAGTCGACGGTCACTCCAGAAAAATTGCCGTGAACCAGGGGAGCCGCCTTCGCCGCAGAGACCGTTACCGCGGCGACGACGAACAAAACGATACCACAAACCAAGCGGCCCACGTTGCGGCGTGCGACAATCCAATGCATTCAGCGACTCCCAAAGTTGTTGTTCGCGGTTCGCGTAGTCGTTTTGCTCTCGTCAACTCTACGATTGGCCTATTCGCTGCTCACCGAACAATCAGGCGTGTTTGCTCCTCTGTCGGGCACCCACGGCTATCATACTTTTGCCGGACGACTCCATATTAATCAGCGTCGACGGCGCTTCCAAACTTGGCCCATCAGCAGCATACCCGCCGCCATGGTCGCCATCACCACCGTCGACGGCTCGGGAATGATGGGGCCCGGCCCTTCGACTTCAATCACCACGGCACCGTTAACCGACTTTTTCTGGATGAACGCCGTAGTGCCCACCTCGCTAGTCGCGTTCAGGATGTTGTTGAATTGCACCTGAACCTTCGTAGCTCCGGGCACCACTGCCGCTAAGTTGATCTCTGCGGTCGCGGTGAAGATATCGAATTCGAAAAAGTCGTTCTGGAGCACATACGGCACGGCCGGATTGGCCACTAACGAAGCCGATTGGAAATGAATCGTGGGATCGAACTGAACCGGAACGCCAAACACCTCGAGCACGGTCACAATCAAAGCCCCGGCAACCGAAGCCGTCGACGTGCCTGACCCCGGTGTGGTAAGCGTGTAGTCGCCTACCTCAGTAAACCGGATGAGGTCGATCGTCTCGCCGTTCTTGGCCTCAAGATCGAACGTCAAAATGCCAACCGTCGTATCGGGCACACCATTGGAAGACGAGGCGGCATAGTTGGTCGGAAAGAAGAGCAGCGAGTCGCCCACTCGCGTTGGTGCTTCAAACAGCGGCGTCGGATCAGTCGGCGAGTTTTCCGTGACGCCGAGATAATCGAGATTCGGCCCAACAAAATCGCCGTACGAAACGGGCGCGGCAACGCCCTGCGCCGCCACGACGCAGACAAGCCATCCAAAAGCAAGCACAGCGGTGATTCGCAGTCGCATCAGCTTTCCTTTCCCTCGCCTGCTTTTCCTATGAACGCTGCCTTCGATGAACGACTTGTTCCCGCCGCAGTTTTTCTGCGTCTTTTCTGCGTCGACGCATTGTTTGGTGAGCTGATTCACGCTCAAGCGGCTCTGCAAAATCGATATAGCCGCTAGCAATGTAACCATGCGAAAGTGTAACGTCAAGAAATTTACGACGACAAATAATTCTTTTTCCCGAAACCAGCCGTTCGAGGGACGGGTATAGATACCCTCTTCGAAATAACCGACTCAAGACACCACCCATATGACGGGGTCGCGGTATTCCACCCCGTGGCACGTCCCGATCCCGGCAAACCAATCACCACAAAGGCCATCTAATTCGCTTTATTTGATAGCGCAAAACGCTCTCTGGAAAGCGTAAAAGACGGCCTCAAACCCTCTCGCCCAAAAGCGTCTCCTAAGATCATTCGCGCGCGGTTCGCATT
>WGDQ01000009.1 GCA_015493185.1 Planctomycetaceae bacterium | reverse complement strand
CAAAAGAGCTGCCGCCGCAACAGTAGCAGCAGCAGCAGCAGAAGAAGAAGAAGAAGAAGAAGCGGACAGAAGAACGAGCGAAGAAGCACAGACAGTCGGAGTAAAGCCCAAAAGACGAAGAGCGAAGAACACTGTTACCCGGCAACAACCAACACGACCGATCAAGAAACCAGAAAGGCCGACAAGAGCCGACCGTGCCGCCAGAACAACGGTTGGGCAGCAGCAAACCGTCCGATAAAATCGCACGATCGCTGCGGGCGAAACCATCGGCACAGCCCGGCAAATCGAGCACGACCGGACCCCATGGCGCCTCACGTGCCCGATTGTGCCGCATACCACCGAAACTGTCCTCGCCAGCGCGGTGTTGAATTGATATTCACGGCCCACACTCAAAGCACCGGACACGAAGACACAGAAATACGAAGCAGCCTATGACCAATTCGAGTCCCAAAATTCTGCTGGTATCCGAAGACCGCTCCACGTTGCGGCAGCTCTCTCGATTCCTCGAGCTGTTTGGCTATCCGGTTGTGCAAGTTACCGACGGTCAATTGGCGCTGGCCGCGATGGAAGCCGAATCGCCCGATCTGGCGATCGTCGACGACGATTTCGGGGACGACGACGGCCAGCATCTGGTGCGCTCCCTTCGTAAGAAAGATCGCCCCGGGCATTTTCTGTTCACACTGCTGATGACCGCCGAGCCCGAGGCCGATCGCTTCGTGCAGGCACTCGAAGCTGGCGTCGACGACTTCCTGGCCAAGCCGGTCGTTTACGGCGAACTATTGGCCCGACTGCGGGCCGGCACCCGAGTGATCCAGTCCGAACAGCGCGCCGTGGCCGAGGCCCATGTCGATACGCTCACCGCCTTGCCAAGCCGCGCGGCATTGCTGGCCGAACTAGCCCGGTGTCTCGAACGGGCCGAAAGCAAAGACCAACCGGTCTCGTGCGCCGTAATCGACCTCGACCTGCTCAAAGGCATCAATCAACGGCTAGGACGCGAAGCCGGCGATCGGCTGCTTCAAGCAGCGGGCCGAGAATTGGAAAAACTACGCGGCGACGGCCAGTTTCTCGCCCGACTCGACGAAGACTGTTTCGCCATCGTCATGCCCAACACGTCCGACGTGCGGGCCGCCGCATGGGCCGAACGCGCCCGCCGGGCAATCTCCCATCTGCCACTTTCCGACGACGACACGACCGCCGGCCCCACGGCCAGCTTTGGCGTAGCCGGCACCGGTTCGATGGCGCTCAGCGCCTCGGAGCTACTCGACCTGGCTTGCGAGGCCCTGAAGTGCGCCAAACGCTCCGGACGCAACTGCGTCGTACGGCACGGCGAGTTTCAGGCCGAAACCAGCCAGTGGCAAGAGCTGGCCGCGCCCGGCAAACTGTTTGAAGGCACCGTGGCTCGCGATGTGATGACGCCGTGTGCCATGATCGTGCATCACGACAGCGATGCCTCAGAGGTAGCCGAACTGCTCGGCCGCGGTACGCTCGATTCCGCACCCGTGGTCGATGCCGATGGGCGGCTCGTTGGCATCGTCCATCGCGACGATCTCCGTTCGCCGTCGCGCCGCAGTCAGCCCCGCGTGGCCGACGTGCTTCGAACCGATCCGCCCACATTCGTCGAAGACGATTCATTCAAGGCGCTGTTCGATTTCTTCGTGGGCGATGCACGAAGCGAGGCGGTTGTCGTACGCGACCGCATTCCCATCGGCATGGTCACCCGAGCTAGCTTGGCATCGCTGATCGAGGTGCCCACGCCCTCCGCCGAGCAGCCAGCAAGCCCGGCCCACGACGACGTCTGCCCGGTTGGATAAGCCTCTTCGTTCAGGCCCCGGCCCGTCTTCGGCAGCAGGCTCGCCGCGACAAACGTCGCACAGCCTGCTCCGCATCCATGTCGAAACGGACGTTTCCATCTCGACGCGTCCATCCGACGTCGTCACAGCCGCGCCGCCGCTACAGCAGGCCCGCCGCTTGAATCCGGCAAGACACCCGCCGTTGTCCCCCGGCGTCAGCAACGTTCGTACCGTTCTGAGAACCCCACCTGCGCAGAACGAACCAACCAACAAGCAGAACGAACTAACGAACAAACTGTTGCCTCACACGAGCTCCCGACCTGTCGAAGTCGCTTCAGCGCCACAACGCAACGCAAAGCAACGCAAAGCGAAAACACCAGAGCGGAAGCGAAACGCGTGAAACTGTTAGCCGGACAGCGCGGGCTGCAAACTTGGCCGGCTACGGCGTTTCCGGTCGAGTGCCGACTGTAGCTCCTGCCGCGCTTCGGCCTCGGCTTCCGGCGAAAATCGTACCAGCAGCGTCAGCATCGAGCTCAGCGTGACCAGGCCGCCGAGAATCAATAGGGCCGTGGGCCAGGCCACCGCGCCTTTGAACAAGAAGCCTGCCGCCATCGCTCCGGCATTGCCGCCGGCGCCTACGATTCCGGCCACCGTACCCAACGCGTTGCGGTTGATAAACGGCACCACAGCGAACGTGGCCCCTTCTGACATTTGCACAAACAGGCTGAACACCAGCAAGGTCGGAATCGCCAACACCAACACGGTCATTTGCGAAAAGAGCATCAGCGCAATGCCTTCGCAAAAAATGGCCATGAACAGCCACAGAACACGGCCTCGCAATCCCCAGTAAGCCCCGAAGCGGTCGCCCAATGCGCCGCCCAATGTGCGTGCAAAGAGGTTCATCAGTCCGAAGAGCGATGCCCCAATGCCTGCGGCGGTCAGCCCCAAATCGAAGTAGTCGGTAAAGTACAGTGCGGCAATGTTGTTGATCGTCAGCTCGATTCCAAAGCACGCCCCGTAAAGTACAAACAGGGCCCACACGCGCGAGTCGCGACAAACCGCGGCCAGCCCGCCGCTTTTCTTCGAGGGGTCTGGCAGCTTGCCGGCCGCGCGAAGCTCGCGAAAGTTGCCCTCGGGGGTGTCTTGCGTCAGTCGCCAATAAAGCACACCAGTCAGCAAGCAAATCGCGCCCGCGGTAACCATCGACAGCCGCCAACCCATCGCCGCGCTGAAGCCGAACGTGCCCACGAACAGAGCGAAAACCAACGGCATCACAAGCTGCGTGGCGCCACCGCCCATGTTGCCCCATCCGGCCGATGTGGCATTGGCCATGCCCACGCAATTGGGGGCAAACATCACCGAGGTGTGATACTGCGTGATCACGAACGACGCACCGATGAACCCCACCAGCAGCCGCAAAATCAGGAAGCTGGTAAAGTCGTGGGCCAAGCCCAACCCCATCACCGGCAGCGAACCGCAAATCAACAACCATGTGTAGGTCAGCCGCGGTCCAAAGCGGTCGCACAGCCATCCCACCACCAATCGGGCGACAAACGTGATGGCCACCGATGCGATGATGCACCATCCCACTTGCGACGGCGTGAGCTTCAGCTCATCGCGCACCACCGTCATCAGCGGCGCAATACCGAACCAGGCGAAAAAGCAGAGGAAAAACGCGAGCCACGACATGTGGAACGCACGAATCTGCGGCATGCGCAGATTGAAAAAATGCGGCCAAAGGGCTGTCGCTTTTTCGTGAGAACGCATCAGGCTTTCCTGAATCCTTTCAACGGCGTGGGATCGATCCAACCCGAATTCACTGCTACCCTCAAGCCCATGACCACAACGCCCGGCTCCGCTTCCCACCTGTTGAATCAACCACAGGCTGATGCCCACTGGCTGCCTCACCCACGGCCAAGTCGGCCGCATCAGCGCACACCTTTTGCTCGTGTGGCGAACAAAGCCGGTGTGGCGATCGTCCTCCCGAACGAAGACCGTGGCAGCCGCCGTGGTTCGCAACCACGGCGCGACGAGCTTGCCGCTCAACAGGCGGGCTGCCCGCACGATCTTGGCGGGGTCGAGTCGCCCTCGCGCATCGACCTACCGTCGCCGCGCACCACGGCGCACGGGCCGCTCGATGTAAACAGCGAACCCCGCGAACTCCGATGCTCAGGAAGGTTCTTGAGCGAGACTCAAGAGCGAGAAATGTTGCAGGCCGTGGCTCCTTGCTGGCTGACAGGGCAACAACCGGCCGCACGCTGCGCTATTGCGGTTTGTGGCAGCCGTGGTCCGCAGAAGCGGTCACGATGCCGCTTCCACCGTGCCACGTCTTGTGGTTCCATCGCCAGCGTCGCGCGGCAGTTGTCGTCAGCTCGGGTCTTCTCTAGGTCCAGTACAACGCACTCGCCGGGCCGTGAGCCATCTTCACCAAAAGCAATTCGCCCAAGAGGCACACGTGCCGGCAAGCTTCGCCTGCAATGGCTTGCCTATCGCAAACGGCGCGCCACGCCACAGCGCCGCATCGCGCCCATTGCGCTCAATCACCCCTTCCGATCACGAGAAACACTTGGGTTTCCGCTCTTTTTACGACGTTCTAATCGACAGAACGGGCCACGAAAAAACCGGGCGACTGCGTTCTGCCCGCACTTCGCGGCGACACGGCACTGCACGCTTCCTGAGCACGCATGCTGAGAAGACCATCACGCCATCGCTGCAACCACTGCCTTCGGCCCGAACCCGGAAAAGCTTTTCGCTTCATCTTCAAACCCACACGGCAAGCGGGGTTTAGGTCACATTCCAGCGACTTGCCTGGCGAACGTTCATCCGATCGGTACACGTTTTGCGAACACCTTGCGTGCATCGAACGTTTGCCGCACGCCCTGCTCGTTGCAGAGCGGGCGGTCGAGACGACACACATTTGCACAGCATTGCGTGCCGAGCCATTTGCGCAGGCACGGTGCCAAACGGCTGCGAGAGCCACACACCGAGCGATCCCGCAGTCACGGCGTCGCGATGTTTCCAAACAATGCCGTTTCCAAACAATGGGAACCCTCGAAACATAGCCGTCGGCCTCACAAACTTCTCAGCACGCGGGCTTACCGCAATATCAAAGCCGCAACAACCATGCACTGAGTCGTTGTTCTCCGTTTCCGTTTTCGTTTTTCGTTTTTTTGTCCTTTGTCCTTTGTTTTTCGTTCTTTGCTCTTCGTTACTCTGAAGGCGGACTGGGTGGCGAGGCTCTCATACCCGAGTGAATCAATCACCGCACGGGAGTGCCCGAGTTCGCATGTCGATGACGTCTGAGGATCCTGGAACCGACGGAGCGGTGGATCTGCACGCCCTTGCCAACCAGCAGCAACCGCAGACGGCCGTCGAGCGCTTTGCCCGCCAGCAATCGCAGCTCGACCGCGCGCCGGCGGAGCGGGCGGGGTACTATCGCGATTTGATCCCCCTCAGTTCGCCCTCCGAAGGAGAACAATACGCCTTCGAGGTCGACCTGGATGCTTGTTCCGGCTGCAAGGCGTGTGTGGCCGCTTGCCACAATCTGAACGGTCTCGACGAGCACGAAACCTGGCGTTCGGTGGGCATGCTGCACGGTGGCACGGTCGAGCTGCCGATTTTGCAGCACGTCACTACGGCCTGCCACCATTGCTTAGAACCGGGCTGCCTTGCCGGCTGTCCGGTGCTGGCCTACGAGAAAGATCCGCTGACCGGCATCGTCCGCCATCTCGACGATCAATGCATCGGCTGTCGCTATTGCATGCTGATGTGCCCCTACGACGTGCCGCAATACAACGAGCGGCTGGGCATTGTTCGCAAGTGCGATATGTGCCACCATCGGCTCGCGGCCGGCGAAGCCCCCGCTTGCGTGCAAGCCTGTCCGACGCATGCCATTCGCATTCGTCTGGTCGATCAGCAAACCATTGTGGAAGAAAGCGAAGCCAATCTCTTCTTGCCCGGTTCGGCCGAACCGGGCCAAACGCTGCCGACCACGCTCTATCGCACCCGGCGGCCGTTGCCCCGCAATCTGCTGCCGGCTGACTACTACGCGGCCAAGGCACAGCACGGCCACCTGCCGTTGGTCTTCATGCTGGTGCTCACGCAGATGTCGGTCGGGGCCTTTGTCGCCGGCCAAAACCACTGGCTTTCCGCCATGGGCATCGAAGCCGCAGCAGTTTCGGCCTCGCGTCCGGCACATCTTTGGGCGGCGCTGGCCATGGGGTTGCTCGGCATGCTGGCCGCCGTATTGCACCTCGGGCGACCGCAGTTCGCCTTTCGCGCCGTGCTCGGCATGCGAAGCTCGTGGCTAAGCCGCGAAATCTTCGCTTTTGGCGGCTTTGCGCTGGCCGCGGCGCTCTACGCCGCCACCGGCTGGTCGGCATCCGCCGCTTCGCACACATCACCAACTTTTTGGAGCACCGCTATCGGTCCGATCGCGTCGTTGAGCGGTTTGCTGGCCATCTTTTGCTCCGTGATGGTTTATGCCGCGACGGGCCGCCCGTTTTGGAGTGTTGGCCCCACCACGGCCCGCTTTCTGCTCACAGCCGCGGTGCTGGGCCTGCCCGCGTCGCTATTGGTCGGCCTGCTGGCCTTGGCCATCAACGATCCTCAGGAAATCAACAGCGTGCTCAAAGGCCCCGGCCAGCTTTGGTTTCGATGGTTGATCCTCCTGGCAACCGCCAAGTTGGCTCTCGAGCTCTCGGTATTTCGGCATCTGCGCCAAAAGCAACACACCCCGCTCAAACGTACCGCACTGTTGTTGCTCGGCGAGTTGGGTCATGTGGCGGTGCAGCGGTTCTTCTTCGCCGTCGTCGGCGGCATCCTGCTGCCGGCGATCCTTTTGGCCGAAGCCCACGTGGCCGGACCGGCGGGCTACAGCCCCTGGTTCGTGCTGATTGCCGCCGCGCTCATGTTCATCGTGCTGTTGGTTGGCGAACTGATGGAGCGCTACTTGTTCTTTGCTGCGGTCATCGCCCCCAAAATGCCCGGAGTACCCGGCGCATGACGCCCATAGATTCTGAAATTCTGCCTCACGAACAACAGGCAAGCACGCTTCGCCCAACGCCCTCATGCCCACACCGCAAGCAGGGTGCACGGCTCCCGCACTTGTTCGATATCCAAATGCTGAAACGGCTGACACGATGAACGGAACGTTTCCCTTCCGACAACTCTCCGCGTTGCTGCGTCAGGTTGGTTCGCACATGCGACAACGCGACGGACGCCTCACGCAGCAGCTCGCCCTGCGACGCGGCCAGATGGAAACAGGGCATTTGCCCATCGCGCGGCTACCCCAAACCACCCGCAGCAGCGTGTGCGGCTTTTGCGCCACAGGATGCCGGCTCGACGTGCACCTGAAAGACGATCGCGCCGTGGGCATCACGCCAACAACACACTACCCGGTCAACGGCGGCATGGCGTGCCCGAAAGGCTGGGAGGCGCTGGCCCCATTGCGGGCCGCCGATCGGGCCACCACCGCGCTGCTTCGCAACTCCAAGCGCAAGCAGGTGGCCATCGACTGGGAAACGGCAATGCGCGTCTTCTGTGAGCGCATTCGTGCTATCCAGCAAGAGCATGGCCCCGAGTCGGTCGCCTTTCTCAGCACGGGGCAAATCCCGACCGAAGAAATGGCGCTGCTCGGCGCGCTGGCCAAGTTCGGCATGGGGCTGGTT
>WGDQ01000008.1 GCA_015493185.1 Planctomycetaceae bacterium | reverse complement strand
TTTCAGGATTGATACGGTTGTCGACGAAGTCGACATAGCCCTCGAATTGATACTCGTCGGTATCGGGCGTGCCCAACAGGGCTTTGGTTCGGTTTTGCTGCGGCGACGAAGGCGGTTTCTTCTGGTCGTCGGCCCGATCGGAGGAGGCGTTGTTGGCGTGCTGCTGCTTCGCCGCGGCGTTGTCGGCGGGTTGAGACGTGCTCTGGTCTTGCGGTGGTGCCGCATCGCGGGCCGCGGGCTCGGCACGCTTTTCGGCGGAGTCGCCGTTCGCCTCTCGCGTGGCTTGCTCTTTGCGCAGCACTTGAAGCAGTTCGACCTCGCTCACATGAAAGTAGGCATAGATCGGATCGAAGCGGGCGATGGTGGTCAGCAGAGCTTTGTCCGGAGGGCCAACCAGACTGCCCACGTCGGGCAGCGCGCGTCCGATACGACCACTGATGGGCGCGTGAACCTGCGTGTAGCTGAGGTCCAGTTCAGCCTCGCTCAGCGCGGCCTTGACCAGTTCGAGCTGCGCTTTGGCCTTGTCGCGGTTGGCGGTTTTGATTTCCAACTCGGCCTGAGTGATGGCTCCTCGTCGCATCAATTCTTCGGAGCGAACCAACTCCGACTCGGCGAATTTTAGGTCGGCCGCAGCCGCTTCGAGTTCGGCCTTGCGCTGTGCGACTCGGGCCTTGAACTCGTCGGGCTCGATCGTGAACAGCAGTTCGCCCTTTTCGACGTCGGCACCGTCTTCAAAGTGCTGGCTTTGGAGAAACCCGACCACGCGGGCCATCACCTCGACGGTTTCGGTGGCATCGGTCGTGCCGGTGAAATCGCGGTAAAGCACCACTTCCCGCTTGACGGGCGTGGCGACCGTTACCTCGGGAGGCTCGATGGGCACGGGCTCCGGCGGGCGGCAACCCTGCAAGGACATGGCCAAGATCGGGAGAAGCAGCAGCAACGAACACCGTCGTCCCGGCATCCGTCCCCGTGCACGGGGTCGATGCGCATGGTTTGCAACATAAGCCGAGTTCAACCGATCGCCCTCCTCGTTTCTTTCGATGTCCATGCCCGCGTCGCGCTTTGTCTTATTGTTGTTGTCCTACGGGACTTCCGCGTCGTCTTCAGCTTTTCCACATCGGGCGACGCACTGCGTGGCGAGGGCGCTGGCCGCCCGCTGCTGCCATCGGCCAAGACGGCGATCGACGCGTGCCGCCGCACCAAAGACGGCAGCAGTTCGCGCACGTGTCGCGGCAAATGGCCCACGTCTTGTCGCCACGAGCAAACTGCCCGGCACGATGTTGCGACGAGCTCGCTACGGTATCGCTGCGATGTCGATATCATGTCGCTGCGTTGCCCCGCCACCGCGTTGTTGCGCGAAGCGACGCGGTGCGATCGCACGATGATGTCACGATTCGTCGTCGCTGGCGTGCTCATCATCGTTGGGCAGAAGGCGGTTGAGAATCTTCTGATTCACCGTCTGGCTGAACCCTTTATCGCCCACCGTGATATCGAGTTCGAACGTCTGGTCCATCGACGACTCGACGAGCCGCCCGCGTTGGGCATCGAACCAACAGGTGCCTTTCGACGATTGTTCCGCAATGTCGATCTCTGCCTGCGACGAAGGCGGGTCGGAGAATTCCATTTCGGCCTCGACGCCGATTTTGTGCAGCCGCCGTTTGTTGTATTCCTGCTCGCCGAGATAGGTGTACGTTACGTCGAGCTTCAGTCCCGAAAGATCCTTCTGCTGGCTCCACGTTTCATCGCGATCGAGCGGTGCGGTGGGCAGCACGAGCGTTGCCTCACGGGTCATTTGCTTGAGCCCCTCTTCCGAGAACTGGCCGCCCATGGCCGAGCCGAGCGGGCCCGATTGCAGCTTTTCGGCCAGGCCCTCGGGCAATACGACGTCGTGAATTTTTCCCGAGGGATCAATGCGGAACTGAAATACCGACCCGACGAGCGGCTTCATCATGCTGGCCAACATGCTGGCGCGGGCGTCTTGTTCATCGGCATCGGCAGCGGAGTCGAAAGCGATTTTCAGCCCCTCGATCGAGGCGACATTCATGCGAATGCGGCTGATCGTTTGCTCGACTTGAGCCGAGCCGTCGTCGTTGACCGAACGGACGTGCCAGATCGAATCGATGATCTGCGTCATGTCGGTTCCGGTGGCCCGGCCTTCGATTTCCATTCGCGAACTGGTTTGCTGTTTCATTTCATAGTGGAGTTTTTCGTCAGGTGTGAACTTCCAGCGCAATGTCGTTTGGGCCGTTGCCTGCGGAGTCAGACAAACGACAATCGCCAGAGCAAGCCACACCGCCGGGGCGACGGAGCTGCCGAACAGGGGCCGGGTGCGAGCCAGTAGCATTTTCATGGCACATACCATCCTTTTTTTGCATGTGGGATGAGGGAGTGACCGTTCACCCCCCGAGAGAAGAAACCCGGCACGTGCCGAGCAGCATGGGTCAGCGCCGGAAAGCCGTTGCGGAAGGAATCGGCCCCGACACGGTGTACACCTGAAAGAATGAAAAAAACTCCCGACTCGAAACCAAGATCCAGCAGCACGGCGTCGCACGCCGTCGGAACCGCGCCAACGAGTTGCCAACGAGTGTCGACGCCCCGTCTTTTTTTGGTGCGAACTTCCAGAAAGGTTGGGTTCCGGTGAAATACGACACCACCGCTCACAACGTCGGCTTCTCCCAAGCGCCGGTGCATCCGAGGCATGCCCCGCCGCGAAATAGGGCCTCGACCTTGAATCGGGGACGGTGCTGAGCGACCGGGACGGAGAAAAACCGAATAACTTGGAAAACAACACAAAAACACGCCACATTATGCCAAGTAAACGCCATCTGTGCTAATCCAAGTGAACTGGCCCGGCAAAGATGCAAAGATGCAAGCCGCCAAGCATTCGATTCATGCGACGCGGAGCAGCACACAACTCTGGCCTTGGGCGAAAACTTTTTATCATTGAGCCTCGCGTGGTGGATCGTCAGATTGGGTGCAAGCCACCGCCCATCAACGTGTGGCAGTTTGCGCAACGGCTTGCCTCGCCACCGCGCTGCCAACCGCCCTGACGAAGGTGTTTTCAAAACCCAATTCCGGCTTCGATCGCGAGCGAGCCGAGCGTCTGGTCGTCGGTCCGCATCGACCAATCCAGAGCGGATTCGCCTGCTTCGCCTTCCTTGATATGAACCGCCTGCTCACAACTTTGGTCCTGGAAGCGATTTCGAAGACACCTTCTAACGAAGGAAAAGGCGACAAGCGAAGACGACGCGCCCGGCGCTGCGGCGATGGAGCAGACGCGGCAATGGCCGCCCAAGAGGCCAAAGAACAGGATTCTCTCAATTCTCTTTTTCCCGAACGATTGGCACACCCATGACCGTACCTACGCCTAGCTCGATCAGGCGGATCGGCTTCATTTCGACGCGCATTTCCGGAACCGATGGCGTGAGCCTCGAGATTTCGAAGTGGTCGACGATTCTCGAGCGGATGGGCTACGACTGTTATTACATGGCGGGTCGGCTCGATCGCCCTGCCGAGAAAAGCTGGTTGATCGAAAAGGCCGACTTTCGGCACCCGGAAATCGAGGAGTTGCAGCGCGAGTGTTTCGGCCAACCGCATCGCACGCGAGCCACGAGCCAACGCATCCGTGAGTTGCTCCGCGAATTGAAAGACCAACTGTACGAGGGGCTGGTGCATTTGAAGATCGACCTGCTGATCGCGCAAAACTGCCTGACGATACCGATGAACATTCCGCTGGGCGGCGCGCTGGTGGAGCTGATTCTGGAAACAGGCTTGCGCACCATTGCTCACCACCACGACTTTGTGTGGGAGCGGGAGCGATTTCTGGTGAACGGCGTGCGCGACTACATCCGTCAGGCGTTTCCGCCACGCCTGGCCGAAATTCAGGCCGTGGTAATCAATTCGTTGGCCGGTGCCGAGTTCAGCCGGCGCACGGGCTTGCCGTATTGGGTGATTCCCAACGTGATGGACTTCGCCCATCCGCCCGATCCGCCGGACGACTACGCTCGCGATTTTCGTCAAACCATTGGCATCTCGGACCACGACCTGCTCATTTTACAGCCCACCCGGGTTGTGCAGCGCAAGGGCATCGAGCACAGCATCGAGCTGGTTCGGCGGCTTAACGATCCGCGGGCCAAGCTGGTAATCACGCACAGCTCAGACGACGAAGGCGAGGGCTACGCGCAGCGGATCATGGACTACGCCGAGATGTTGGGCGTCGAGATCATCATGGCCCAGCAATGGGTGGGGGCCGAGCGGGGAACGGCGCCCGACGGCAAGAAGCGGTATACGATCTGGGACGTTTACCCGCATGCCGATCTGGTCACCTATCCGTCGACCTACGAGGGATTCGGCAACGCGTTTCTCGAAGCCATGTATTTCAAGAAACCGGTGTTTTGCAATCGCTATGCCATCTACCGCACCGACATCGAACCGTGTGGCGTGCGGGCCATTGCGATGGACGGGTTTTTGTCCAACGAGGTGGTGGAGGAAGTGCGACGGGTTTTGCACGACGAAAAGTACCGGCAGGAAATGGTAGAGCACAACTACGAAGTGGGGCGGCGGTTCTTTTCGTACGAGCGTGTTGAAACAGAGCTGCACTCGATCTTGCAGCGTCCGGCAGTTCTCGGATACGCGGAATGACCCGGTGCGGCATCGTTTTGGCTCGCGACGGCGCACACCGCGTTGCAATGCTGCGACGGGCCGCGGAAAGCACGGCGTTGTCAGCGTCGATTGTCGAGCGTTACAATGAGTGCCCCCTTCCGTCCGGAGCGCGCGGCAGGGCTGCCCGAGAGGCCGTAAGAAGGTGCCTTCAAAATCGCTTCCAGGTCCGAGATTGTGAGTAGGCGATTCATATCAAGGAGGGCGAAGCAGGCGAGTCCTGCTTGGGCTGGTCGATGTAGACCGGCGACGAGCCGGTCGGCTCGCTCACGATCGAAGCCGGAATTGGATGTTGAAAGACACCTTCTAAGATTGCTCCGGCGGCACGACGGTCGTGGCGTTTGGCCCACCCACGCCGTGCGTGAGCCGAAAGAGCACTGCCAGCCGTGTAGCATGGCACGCTTGTTGCAGCGGTGTTGTGGCAAGAATCGAAGTCCGGCGTAATCGGCTGGCAAGCGTGTTGGCGGCACGCGGTGGGGGAAAGGGCCCTCGTGCGCTGGGGGAGAAGTTGTCCGGTGGAGTCGAACGGGCCGAACGGTTGACGGCGCCCGACGCCGTGGTTGCGCACCGCGGCGCTGCGGCCCATTCGTTCCAGCACGACGATACGCCCGAAGCGGCATTGGTAGCACAATATGGCCAAGCAGCTTATCCGTTGGATGCATGCCGTTTCGTTGCCCGCCACCGACGTTTATCAGCAGTCGGGCTGGCAACCGTCGGTCGATATTTATCGGTTGCGAAACGGCTGGCTCGTCAAATTCGAACTGGCCGGCGTTCGCCCGGAAGAAATACAGCTCTCGCTGCGTGGTCGTGTGTTGAGCGTGAGCGGCACGCGGCACGACTGGGCGATTGCCGAAAGCCAATCGTGCTATTCGATGGAAATCTCTTACAACCGTTTCCATCGCAGCATCGAGTTGCCCTTCGAGACGGAACATGCCCGTTTCGAGACCGAGTACCGAGATGGAATGCTATTGATTCGGGTCTCTGCCGAGGAGGAGGGGCGATGAGCTCTGAGAAAACGGACCAAACGACCCGCGACGAACACTCGCAGGCGGCCCCTTCGCCCGAAGCCGCCGCCGAACGGCCCGAACCGGCAACCGAGGCCGACCAGGCAACCGAGCAGAAGCCAACCGATGGGCAAGCGTCCGGGCCGCTTCACTTGCCCGTGTTGCCACTGAAAAACTCGCTGCTGTATCCGCATCTGGTCATGCCGCTTACGGTCGGGCGGCCCGCTTCGCTGGCGGCGCTGGAAGCGGCCGTGGCCAGCGAAGACAAAACGCTGCTGATCGTCGCCCAGAAAGACCCCGGAGTTGAGCAGCCCGGTTGCGACGATCTTTACACCGTGGGCACGGTGGCGGTGATCAAAAAGCTGGACCGCGCCGACGACAGCGTGCAAATCATTGTGCAGGGCACGCAACGGGCGCGCATCGTCCGCTGCGGACCGCGCGACGATTATCTCGAGGCCGAAATCGAGATGCTCGAGCAGCCCGACGACGGCGGTACCGAGTTCGAGGCGTTGCACCGTTCGGTGCTGGAGTTGGCGGCCAGAATTCAATCGCTTGTGCAGCCGCAGGCTCAAGTGGGCATCGAGCATATTTTCACGCAAGTTACCGAGCCGCTCGATCAGGTGTATCTGCTGGCCTCGATGCTCAGCCTCGATGTGGAGAAGGGGCAAACGCTGCTCGAGGCCAAAACGCGCAAAGAGGCCATGCGGCTGATGCACGACTACCTCAATCATGAGGTGCAGGTGCTCGAGCTGCGCCATGAGATTGCCAAGCAAACGCAAACCGAGATGAGCAAGGAGCAGCGCGAGTATCTGCTCCGTCGGCAGCTCAAGGCCATTCAAGAAGAACTGGGCGAGGAAAGCCCCGAGAAGGCCGAGATCAACGAACTACGCAAGCGGCTGGACGAGGTCGAACTGCCCGACGAGGTGCGCCGCGAAGCCGAGCGGGAATTGAACCGTTTGGAACGCTTGCCGCCCGCTGCCCCCGATTATCAACTGACGCGCACCTACGTCGAGCTGATCATCGAGCTTCCTTGGAACAAGACCACGGAGGACAATCTCGACTTGGAGCACGCGCGCGCGATTCTCGACGAAGATCACTACGACCTGGAAGAAGTGAAAGACCGCATCATCGAGCATCTGGCCGTGCTGAAGCTGAACCCCGAGGCCAAGGCACCCATTCTTTGCTTCGTGGGTCCGCCGGGTGTGGGCAAAACATCGCTGGGCAAGTCGATTGCGCGGGCCCTGGGACGCCACTTCGAACGCATGAGTTTGGGCGGCTTGCACGACGAAGCCGAGTTGCGCGGCCATCGGCGCACC
>WGDQ01000007.1 GCA_015493185.1 Planctomycetaceae bacterium | reverse complement strand
GTCGGCCCCGTTGCGCGGCCGGTGGATGCTGCATTTGGCCCCGGTTGCCGAACTTTCCCGATGGGACAACGGCCTATGATTAGAGGTAGAGGAAGCCTCGCCGGGCGGCAAAGGCCCCACGGGCGCGAACCTGGGCGGTAGGACAGGCCTCTTTCGAAACGCCGGAGGCCTTCGCCAAACCGGCGCTCGTCTTGCACGTGAGCGATATGCGGCGGCAGCAGCTTGCCGGGCATGGTGGCCCTGCTACAGGCGGGCAACATGACGTTGGCGATGTGCCTGCGGTGGCGGCGTGCTGGTTTCTGAATTGGAACGGCGGAGGAGTACGCATGCGGCAAACCACAGGCGGAGCAGGACCGCTGAGGCAGGAGCGCCCGGATTCAGCGACCTTGACCGTGTTGTTCGCCTTCGCCTAAGCTGCCGTTTGCCAATCGCTTGGAGCGGCTGCCCCGGTTTCAGAACTTCGCTTCAAAAACAGCCGACACACCTGAACAACGGACACACCTAAAGGCCCATGCCCGAGAGTTCTTCAGCATCGTCCACCGCACCACGAACCGTGAGTGAGCGGGCACACCGCGCGGGTGGCCAGCCCATCAGCCGTTTGATGCACGCGGCCTTGGCCCGCCCGGAGCTGATATCGCTGGCCGCGGGGTTTGTGGATCAGCAAAGCCTTCCGGTGGAAGCGGTGAGCGAGGCGATGCAAAAGCTGATGGCCGATCGGTCGGCGGCGTTGGCAGCCTTGCAATATGGCACCAATGCCGGCTATGCGCCGCTGCGGGAGCGGTTGCTCGATATGTTTCGGGCGGCCGACGGGCATCCGGCAACGGAAGACGATCTGACGGTCGACCAGTTTGTGCTGACCGCGGGCAGTAATCAATTGCTGCACCTGGTGTGCGAAACGATTCTCGACCCGGGCGACATCGTGCTCTGCGCCTCGCCTACCTACTTCGTGTTTCTCGGCGCGCTGCGAAACTTGGGGCTTCGTTCCGTTGGCGTGGCGACCGACACCGAGGGCATCGTTCCCGAAGCGCTGGACGAAACATTGCGCCGATACGACGAGGCGGGGCAACTGCACCGCGTGAAGGCGCTGTATCTGACCACGTACTTCGACAACCCGTCGAGTGTGACATTGGCCCTGGAGCGGCGACCGCAGATTGTGGAGATTGTGCGTCGCTGGTCGAAGCCGGCACGGCCGATCTATATCATCGAAGACACGGCATACCGCGAGCTGCGATACGTCGGCGACGATGTGCCCACGCTGCGGTCGTTCGACCCGAGCGGCGAGACGGTGATTGTGGCACAAACGTTTTCCAAGTCGTTCTCGCCGGGCGTTCGCGTGGGCTGGGGCATTTTGCCCCCGGCACTGGTGGGGCCTCTTTGCGACCAGAAAGGCAACATCGACTTCGGTTCGCCGAACTTGAATCAGCACTTGATGTTCACGGTGCTGGAAGAGGGCTTGTACGAACCGCACGTCGAACGTTTGCGGCAGAGCTATCGTACGAAACTCGAGGCCATGCTCGAGGCGGCCGATAAGTATTTGGCCCCATTGCCTGGGGTGCAGTGGATGCGACCCGAGGGCGGGTTGTACGTTTGGCTACGACTGCCCGAAGAAGTGGATGCCGGTGTGGACGGCGCACTGTTTCAGCGGGCCATGGATCGTGGCGTGCTGTATGTGCCGGGCGAATACTGCTATCCGTCGGAAGGGGTCGAAGTCGCGAAAAACACCATTCGGCTCAGCTTTGGCGTGCAACCGCCCGAACGTATTCGCGAAGGCGTGAAGCACCTGGCCGACGCCGTTGCCGAC
Source organism: Planctomycetaceae bacterium (assembly GCA_015493185.1). Lineage (GTDB taxonomy): Bacteria > Planctomycetota > Planctomycetia > Pirellulales > JAEUIK01 > WGDQ01. Next base: position 10,796 of record WGDQ01000007.1, on the reverse strand, counting down.
GTGCTGGACAGCGCGACACCGTCACCATCGCTCGAAGCGGGAGCGGCAAAGGCCACGAAAGCGGATTAGCCACCTCCACGTTCGGCCCGAGGCGCATGGCTGCCGGAAGCAACAGGCTTGGGCGCTGTTGTGCGAGGCCGCGCCCCAGCCTCGAAGGAGCACGCATTTCGGGCGTGGGTCGTGCGGCGTTGCACCACAAGGCAGGGCACGACACCGCGAGGCAGATTGGAAGGCGACCTGGCCGTTGAATTTCTGGCAGGATGCGAGGCCACAAAGATCATGACGATCATCGACCGCTATCTGCTGCGTCAGTTCGTGCAGGCTTTTCTGATTTGCTTTCTGAGCCTCACAGGCCTGTACATTGTGATCGATGCGTTCAGCAATCTGGACGAATTCTTGCGCTATGCCGATCAGCACGGCAGTTTGCTGGCGCTGCTGACAGAGTTTTACGGCTATCGGTCGATTTTCTTCTTCGATCGCACAAGCAGCGTGTTGGCCCTGATTGCGGCCATGTTTACGATCACGTGGTTTCAGCAGCACAACGAGCTTACGGCGCTGCGGGCGGCGGGCATTCCCGTGCGGCGGGTGATGGTGCCGCTATTCGTTGCGGCCTCGAGCATCAGCCTTGTTGCGGCGGCCGATCGGGAACTGGTCATTCCCAACCTGCGCGAGCAGTTGAGCCGCAACCCCAAAGATCTGGGCGGCGAACTGGCCCAGGAGTTCAAACCACGCTACGACCACGAGACCGACATTCTTTTCCGTGGCCATCATTCGGTAGCGAAGACGCGGAGCATCTGCGATCCGAACTTCCTGCTGCCGCCGGGGCTCGATCGGCTGGGGCGGCAGCTTGTGGCCAAAACGGCGTATTACAAATCGCCCACGAAAGACCGCCCGGGCGGTTATCTGCTCGACGGGGTGACGTCGCCGGCGAATGTGGACTCGGCCGCGCCGGTGTTTCTGGGCGATCGGGCCGTGGTGCTCACGCCGCGCGACACGCCGTGGCTGAAAAAGGACCAATGCTTCGTGGTGAGCGACGTTACGTTCGAGCAGCTAACCGGCGGCAGCCAGTGGCGGCAACTGTCGTCGACGGCCCAATTGATTCGCGGGCTGCGAAACCCGAGCCTGGACTTCGGGGCCGATGTTCGCGTGGCGATCCACGCACGACTCGCTCAACCGCTGCTCGACATCACCCTGTTGTTCCTGGGCATTCCGCTGGTGTTGCAGCAGGAGCAGCGCAACATTTTCGTGGCCATTGGCCTGTGTATGGCGGTGGTGGCGTTGTTTATGCTTGTGGTGTTGGCGTCGCAGTATCTAGGATCGATTTATCTGCTGCCGCCTGCCTTTGCCGCCTGGTTGCCGCTGATCATCTTTGTGCCCATCGCGGCTTGGATTTCCGAGGTGTTGTGGGCGTAGCCGGTGTCGGTCGGCCAAGGAACGGTGGGCGGCTGGCGCCATGCTGCGCGGCAAGCGCGGTTGCTATGGCGGGCGTGCCACGGGCCACGGCGCAGCGGTGGTGTGTTGCCCCGGCGGTGTGCTCCGGCCGCTTTCCTTGAAGATCGAGCTTTTGCCATGACTGAGCTGCCCGAATCGCCGTGGGTGGATGGACTGACCATCGGGCAGGTGTTGCAAGCCACCTGCGACCGGGCCCCCGACCACACGGCGTGCGTGTTTCCGCAATCTGGCGTTTGCTGGAGCTACGGGCAGTTGAACCAGCATGTGCAGCAAATTGCCCGGGCACTGCTGGCGCGAGGCATCGAGCGGGGCGACCACGTTGCCATCTGGTCGACCAACGTGGCCGAGTGGATGGTGATGCAACTGGCCACGGCTCGCATTGGGGCGGTGCTGGTGACAATCAACCCGGCCTATCGGCCATTTGAGCTCGAGTATGTGTTGAAGCAGAGCGACGCGGCGATGCTGGTGCTGATCGACCGCTTCAAAAGCTCGGACTATTTCGCGATGCTTCGCGAAGTGGTGCCCGAGGTCGATCGCCAAACGCCCGAGACGCTAAAGTCGGATCGCTTTGCGAAGCTGCGGCACGTGGTGGCCATTCGAGGCCAGGCCCCCCGGGGTGTGTGGTCGTGGCAAGATTTTGCTGCCGAAGGCCAGCGGGTGCCGGCCGATGCCGTGCGCCAGCGCGAACAGCAGATCGAGGCGCGGCAGCCGATCAATATCCAGTACACCTCGGGCACAACGGGCTTTCCGAAAGCCGCGATGCTCACGCACCGCAATTTGCTGATGAACGCCTTTTATGTGGGGGCATGCCAGCGGATTGGGCCAAACGATCGCATGTGCGTGCCGGTGCCGTTTTATCATTGCTTCGGTTGCGTGATGGGCACGCTTTGTGCCGTGGTGCAAGGGGCGACCATGATCGTGCCGGCCGAGTATTTTCAGCCGCAAGCCACGCTAGACGCCATCGAGCAACACCGGGCCACGGTGATCTACGGCGTGCCCACGATGTTCATCGCTCAATTGCAGCATAGCTCGTTCGATCAACACGATTTGAGTTCGTTGCGCACGGGCATCATGGCGGGCAGTCCGTGCCCGATCGAAGTGATGCGCGAGGTGATTGATCGGATGGGCGCCCGCGAAATCACGATTGCATACGGCCAAACCGAGGCTTCGCCGGTGATCACGCAAACGCGTACCGACGACCCGATTGAAGTGCGTGTGGAAACCGTGGGGCGTCCGCTGCCGGGCGTGGAAGTGAAGATTATTGATCCGCAGACGGGAGTGACGCTGCCCGTCGGCAAGCAAGGCGAGCTATGCGCCCGCGGACACGTGGTGATGTTGGGCTATTACAAAGACCCGGAAGCAACGGCCAAGGCGATCGACCGCGAAGGCTGGCTGCACACGGGCGATTTGGCCGTGTGTCGTGAAGACGGAAACTACCGCATCACGGGCCGCATCAAAGAGATGGTGATCCGCGGCGGCGAGAACATTTATCCGCGCGAGATCGAGGAGTTCTTCTTCCTTCAACCAGAAATCGAACAGGCGGCCGTCGTGGGCGTGCCCGACCCGAAGTATGTCGAGGAGTTGTGCGCCTGGATCAAACTGAAGCCCGGCGCCACGCTCAGCGAAGAAGAGCTGCGAGCCCGTTGCCGCGAGAAACTGGCACACTACAAAGTGCCCAGGTACATCTGCTTCGTCGACGATTTTCCGCAGACCGTGACCGGCAAGATCCAGAAGTTCAAGATCCGCGAGCAGATGATCGAAAGGCTCGGACTGCGCGAACCGCCAACCGCATGAAAGGCCCGCTCGCGACCGCTCGGGGGGCCACGGGCCATCGCGCGGAACCCGCGGCCACCCCCCCCGCGCGGCGGCCAGCAACCCGGCAATGACGTGCGGCTACGTGCGGCGGCCGGTAGTCACGTGCAGTGGTAAGCAATCACCTGCGATGGTAGGCAGCCGGGTGCGACGGCAGGTGTTCGCGAGTGAGGGTAGGTGCTCGCATGCGGTCGCCGCGCCGTGTGACATCACGCTTTGCCGGCGTTTCGAACCGGGTGCCGCAAAACCGTCGGGAGCTTCGCACGACAATAGTTTCGGGCGTTGCGACCGGAAGTTTCCGACGAACCGGTCTGGGTGCTGCGACCGTTATACCGAGCGAAATCGCCGCTAGATGCCCTGCGTTTCCTCGTTTTTCATGCTTCGGCTTCAAGGGCAGATCGCCTGCTCGACCGATGAATCGTCGAGGGACCGAAGAAAAACATCGTCTGGATGATCGGGATGAGACGTCAGGAGAAACGGGGCATGGCACACGATCCAACCAACGCACTGCGCCAGTTGTTGCGGCAGGCCGACGAACTCGAACAGCGCATGCTTCAGTTGCAGGAATCGTTCGTCAAGATACGGCACGAGTTTGAAGCCATGTTTGCCGAAGGGGCTGCCGAATTGCAGGAGCCATCGGCGACATTCTCCCAACCTTCGGCCGCGCTGAGCGAAACCTCGGATACCGCGGTGCGGTTGCCGAAGCCGCATCTGCGCGATCCGGGAATTGTGGACATGGCAATCAGCGCTTTGGCCACACCGGGCGAAGAAGACGAATCGCCAGCCGAGGCGGAGTAGCCGCGACAACCGGTTTTTTGAGCGGGGAAGCCACCGGGCTGCTCACTTCTGTGATCGTGCGAGATTCCGCGCGAGCCCGATCACTGCTTGGCCGAAGCCACTCGGTGCGACGATCGCACCAGCAGCACGATGCGTCCCTTGGCGGGCGGGGCCAAATCGTGGGCTTCTTGATAGCCCAGCCGGCGAGCGGTTTCCAACATTTCGTCGCAGCAGTGCTCGCTTGCCGAGAGCACCACGATGTCCGGCTGGGCGGCTTCGATCGACTGAACGAGGGCCTCGCTGTCGGCCCAAAGAGGAAGCCGCACGAACGAGCCTCGAGAATAGTAACCTACCAACGCGCCGACATCGGCCGATCCGACGATGCAGGCATTGGAATCGAATTGCTGCCGAATCCAACGGCCGACGACCGCGCGGGCCTGGCGCGACTCGTAGCCGCTGCTCAGTGCATCGACCCACCCCAGTATGGAAATAAGTACGAGCAACGTGCCCAGAACCGCACGCATGTTTGCGGCCCTGGCCCAAACGGTGGGCGCGTGTTGGGCATGTTGTGTGCGAGCGAGCCATTTGCTCAGCACGCGCGACAGGCTGATCAGCCCCAGTGCCGCGTAGGCACCGCCAAGCACCACGATGGACAGCGCGTAACGACTGCTGATTTCCTGGGTATGCCAGAGATGAATCCACGCGCCGGCCGCCACGGCCATGCCATACCAGAAAAGGCCCTGTGAGTCGGCACGCAGCCACACGCGCCACCAGGCGGCAATGCCACCGAACATCAGCAGCGCGAAAACCGGGCCAAGGCCGCGTTGCATGGCGTCGAGAAACACCCAATTCATTTCGGCCAAATGCATGCGGGGCACACCAACCAGTGCGGCGTTGGGCACCTGCGATGCAGAGCCATCGAGCAGGGTTTGCAAAAACTGCGCGGCTCGACGGGCCGGTGCGAGGCCAAACAGCTCGAAGCGCGAGTGGTGCGGCAGAATGGCGAAGTTGACGACAAGCAGCACCAGCGGAATGCCCACCAGACTGAGCAACAACCCGGCGGCGATTCGCCAGCGGACCTCGGGCGAACGGGCCCAGCGCCAGAACGACCAGATCAATAGCGGCGAGAGCAAAAACACGCCTTCGAACCGGGCCATTGCCGAAAGCAACGCCACGATCGAAGCGGCAACGTAAAGCCACACGCGGGCTTCGCTGACAGCGCGCCAGATCATGTAGGCTGCCAGCGACACGAGAAACCAGAAGGTCTGATCGCGGATCAACTCCGGCGACCACTCGATCATTTTAGGATGCACCGCGTACAACGCGCAGCCCAGCAGGGCCACGTAGTCGTCGAACTGACGGCGAAACAGCCCGAACATCGGCAGCACGGCCAGCGTGGCCATGGCAACGCCCCACAGCTTGCCGGCCAATTCCCAATCGAGACCGAGTTGATGCAGGGCGGCCAGCACCACGGGATACACGTTGATGCCCATGCTTCGAAACGCGGCATCGACGTTGCCCGCTTCCAACGCCTGCCCCAGATAGATGTAAAGCGCCCCGTCCGAGCAAATCGTATCGAGCTTCCACGCCATCAAAGCGCGGGGCACCAGCGCCAGCAAAAGCACGCCGACCAGCCACGCCTTGACCGGTCGGGATAAGGCAACATCGCGACGCGGAGCATCGAGACGCCGAGGATAAGTTGCAGCAGCGTGGAAAGGCACGGTTTCGCGAATCAGGCGTGTGGGTGTGGATGGATCGGACAAGGGACGCTTAACGCATCGAAAAGGTCTCGCCGTGTGAGATAGATGACGCTCAGGAACGATGGCCCGAGGGTGGTCGTCCCCCGGTTGGCGGTGCCGGTTGCGGCAGTTCGGAAGCAAACGTGCCGGTACAGGAACCAACCGGCGTTTTGGCGCCGGATCGATGTTCACAATCCGTACAGGCAGCGGCGCGACGGAGGGACCGAACGATTTGTTCGACCCGGCATCGTCGAGATCCGGCGCGAACGCTCAGCCGCGCGTTGGCCTGTAGCCGGTCGGCCTCGGAGAAGCATTTTCCCGGTGTTTCTGCCGTAAGCTCAAAGCCATTTGCCCAGCCGCCAACAAGGCAAACGGCCACCGCTCGTGGGCCGACGACGTGTTGGACACACTGGTGAGTAACGATTTAACCGATCTATGGGTGCTGAGGCTATAGCGTTTCGGCGTTTACGGATCGTTTCCGCGCTTTTATCGCCGCAAGGGCCGATTTCATGGTCGAACCTGACGGCGTTGAGCACACTCGCGCGATGCCAAAGAGCTACGCGGCACAAAAGATGGGGCATTTGAAAAAAACAAGTGATATAGAAAGCCTGCGTTAGATGTGACGCAAGTTTCCCAAACCAGCCGGGCGCATTGAGCACGGTGTTCGAGGCGTCTTTGCGCGGGTTCGGTACCACCATCTGTTGTTTTGGAAGCGTTTTTCGTACGCGTTCTGTACCGACGGAGCGGCGGAAGGCAGAAGGCAAGAAGATGCCTGGTTCGCCCGATTGCGGCACATCGCCGTGAATCGTGGCCGCGGCGGTTCGGTACCGTCGAAATGGTCGAGTTGGGAAACGGTCGAGACGGCCACATGAAAATGAGGATGAGGATATGGTCGGGATGGACCGAGAGAGCTCAGTCCGCTTTGTCGAGATGCGTCGAGATGGCCCGTAAGGGGTGAGAGAGAACGCGATTGTCGGCCTGGCCCAGGCTGGGCCACGTTGCGGACCGATCTTTTGCCAAATAGGGGGCTGGGCTACACTTTCGCCTCGATTTGCCCCAACGAACCTCCTTGCGGCACCGGCGGACCGGGCGCATGGCCCCTGCCATGGGCGCGACCGGCTTCAGCTAGGACGACCTTCCGAGAAGCTGGCCTTCGAATGGCTGTTTTCCGGACGGCCGCCTTCCGGGCCGCGCACCTTCTGACTATCGGCACCCCTGGCTCGATGAACATTGCCACGCGTTATCCGCCACCCCGGCTATCTGCGGTGCTTCGTAGCAGCTTGCCAGTCCGATCGACCGGCAGGGTCGCGTCGTCGGAAACGATTGTGATCGAACCGCAGCCGGCCTGGCGTTTTCTGAACCTACGCGAACTGTGGACCGCACGGGCGCTGATCGGTTTGCTCGTGTGGCGCGACATCAAGGTGCGTTACAAGCAAACGTTGCTGGGAATTGGTTGGGTGGTGGTGCAACCGTTGCTGACCACCGGCGTGTTTGCCCTCGTGTTCAGCCTGCTGATGGGCGAAGGAAACCAACCAGGAGTGCCCGGCGTGCCATACGCTGTGTCGACTTTTTGTGCGATGCTGCCGTGGCAGCTTTTCGCCCGAGCGATGGGACAGGCGGGCACGAGCCTGGTTTCGAACCGGGCGCTGATCACCAAGGTTTACTTTCCTCGTCTTGTGCTGCCGTTGGCCGCCACGCTTGCCGCGCTGGCCGATGGTGTGGTGGTGTTGGGCGCGTTGCTGTTGATGATGGGAGGGCATCGGTTGCTTCCGGGAACCCAGGTGTTGCTGTTGCCGCTTTTTACCTTGCTGGTGCTATCGACGGCGTTGGGCGCGGGATTGTGGCTGGCGGCCTTCAGCGCGATGTTTCGCGACTTTCAAAATCTGATGCCCCTGGCCATTCGCCTGGGCATGCTGATCAGTCCCGTGGCCTATTCGATGCAGAGCATGCAAGACCGGCTTTCGGCAAGTGCCAAGCTGATTTACTGCTTGAACCCGATGGTGGCAGCCATCGAGGGGTTTCGCTGGGCACTATTGGGGCAGGGCGTGGTAACCGTTCAAGTCGTGGTGCCGGCGGTGCTCACGTCTACGGTGCTGCTGCTGACGGGAATCGTCTATTTTCGCCACACGGAACGTATGGTGACCGATATCGTTTGACCCGAGAAAGGCCGCGTGCCGGATCGCATGCCATGAGCCATGTTGCCGCTATCGAGGTGCACCAACTGAGCAAACGCTATCGGTTGGGCCAGTTTGCGCCCTACCGGACGCTGCGCGACGCGCTATGCACCCGGTGGTGGCGCAAAGCGGAGCCGGCTGAAGTGGGGCTGCCCCAAGGCCACGCAAGCGGTGGCTCGCAATGGCTGTGGGCCTTGCGTGACGTATCGTTCACCGTTGAGCGTGGCGAGGTGGTGGGCATTGTTGGCCACAACGGGGCAGGCAAGAGTACGCTGCTGCGAATCCTTTCGCGCGTCACCGAGCCCAGCTCGGGCCGGGCATGGCTGCACGGACGGGTTGGCAGCCTGCTGGAAGTGCGCAGTGGATTTCATCCTGAACTGACGGGACGCGAGAACATTTATCTTTACGCCACGATTCTTGGCATGCCGCGGCGAACGATCGAACAGCGGTTCGATCAGATTGTGGAGTTTGCCGAAGTCGGGCCGTTTCTCGAGACGCCACTCAAACGTTTTTCATCGGGCATGTGGGTGCGTCTGGCCTTTGCGGTGGCGGCCTATCTGGAACCCGACATCTTGATGCTCGATGAAACCACAGCGGTGGGCGACGCCAACTTTCGCGAGAAGTGCCGGCAGCGAACCCGGGAGCTGGTGGCCTCGGGCCATACGATATTGGTCGTCAGTCATCAGATGAATCAGATTCGCACGCTCTGCGATCGTGTGCTGGTGCTCGACCACGGCCGGCTCGTTGCCGACACAACGGTCGACCGAGCGGTCGATGTTTATCTGGGTCGCACACGGCACGGCGAAGCAGAGCCACCGCAACAGGCCAACAAACCGGCGCTCGACGGGCGGCCTGGCCGAGAGGTCGAACTATCGGCCGCCGGTCGATAACACGAGCGTTGTGGTGGTAGTGAAAACAGGAGGGCAGCTCGCTGCGGATGTTTTTTCCAATGGTTCAACCACATGAGGTTGCCGTCTGAGGTTGCCATCTGAAGCAGTCATCTAAAGTTGTCGTGTCGTCAGTCGGAAGGCGGACCACCTGAGAAACTGCAAATCGCGGGGCGACGATCGAACCTGCTGAAAACGGGGGCGATTCCCGCGGATCTTTTGCCGCCCCCCGACCGTCTCGGCGACCTCATTTGGATGAATTGTTTTGGCTTCGCCCTGCTAGACAAATGACCTGCACAAGGGGGCACGTGAGCCTTGAGATGGAGTTTCGAGCCATCGGGGAATGGGCGTTGTGCGCCACCGCGGGGACGGTGGCAACACCGGTCAATGACAAGATCAAGATAGCGCTACGAAATGGACGCGAGGTGCTTCGGTGGATTCAGAACAGCCAGTAAGCAGCAGTATGGCGGAACACCACGATCAACGACCGGCACGCGGGAAGAGATCTCGGCGGCAGGCGTGGTTGATCGGGCTTTTGGTCATGATCGCTGTCGGCGCGCATCTAACGGTGGTTATGCACCGTCGGGCGAAACACGGCGGCGATTTCAACGTGAACCGCGAGTTCGGCAGGCGTCTGTTGGCCGGCGAACCACTGTACGAGGGCGGACTGTGTTTCAACTACATGCCGATCAGCGCGTTGTATTGGGCCCCCCTGGCCATGTTGCCGGCCGATGTGGCGATTGTCGTTCGTTACGCGGTGGCCCTAGGGTGTCTGGCATACGTTGTTCGCACGTTATCGCGCATGGTGGGTAGCGTGCGGCCCGAATTCTGGCGGCAACGCGCGTTTGTCGTGCCGGTTAGTCTTCTGCTGGCCGGGCACTACGTGGTTCGCGATCTGGATGACGGCGGCCCCAACTTGATTTTGCTGGCGATTTTTGTTGCGGGCATCGATGCCGCATGGCGTGAGCGAACGAAGCGGGCCGCCCTGTGGTTCGGTCTGGGAATCGCACTGAAGATGACCCCGGGGCTGTTTGTGCCGTTTTTTCTCTGGAAGCGTCGTTGGTCGCTGGCCGCGGGCACGCTGCTGGCCACGGCGGGGTGGATTGCCTTGCCGGCGGTTTGGATGGGACCGGCCGCATGGTGGAATCATCAGATGCAATGGAACCGGATGGCGCTGACGCTGGTGGGCGGCGGAAGCGATGCCCGGCGCGACGAGAACGAACTACGCGTGCAAAACCAAACCCTTGCGCTGGCGGTGAAGCGGCTGGTGATCGACTATCCGCAGGATCATCCGCTGCGGGCCGGGCTTCGCCTGCGGACGGCTGTTTGGAACGTATCGCCAGATCGGGCCGAGCAGTTGGCCAAGTTCGCCATGCTGGGGCTGCTGGCCATTTGTTGTTGGCGCGGGCGCGCGGCCTACGCGGGTCCGGGCGATCCGAGCTGGCCGGCCGAAACCAGCCAGGTTTTGCTGTTGATGCTGTTGCTCTCGCCCGTCACATGGCTTCAGCACATGGTGTATGCGATACCGGCCATCTTTTTGATCGTGAGCGAGAGCCGGCTTTCGGGCGGGCTGCCGCGCGCGGCCCGCGCCCTGATGGCCGCATATGCCACCATGTCGTTGGTGCTGAACCGCGAGTTGCTCGGGCGTGAGAACTATCTGGTGTTGCTCAGTCTTCACATGCACACGCTGTGCATGCTGATTTTGCTGGGCCTGCTGATCTGGCTGCGACCACTGGCCTCGAAGATTCACGGGCGGCAGGATGGCCAGTCGGACCGGTCACTTCCGTCGGACCAATCGCTACGACGAGCAGAACGCCGTGTGCCAACGACGAAACCACCGCTGCGGCGAGCGGGTTGATCGGCGGAGCATATGCTGGGCATATATCGGCCTCTCGGCCTCTCGCCAATGCCCAATGATCGCTTGGCCATTTGCCTGAGCGAAGCGGCACGGGCCC
>WGDQ01000006.1 GCA_015493185.1 Planctomycetaceae bacterium | reverse complement strand
GCAACGGCGAGGAAGCACCACGAATGCGGAAAAAACTGAGAAGAGATTTGAGGTCGGAGGAAGCGGAGCGAGCACGGTCGGCATCGGTATCGGCAGGATGAACAAAGCGGTGGCTGTCGGGCAAGCGATGCTGGTCTCAACCGTTGGAGACAAGCCGCTGGGATGGCAGCAGTTTCCGTCGCGCTGCGGTGAGGGATTGCTGACTGATGCTGCGTGGAATGGATTTGCGAGCACGGTGCAGTATGGCGAAAACAGGCGTGTTGAGGTGTTGGTTTTGCCGCCGTTGTATCGGGGAAATGGTTGTCGGGCCCAAGACGATGGCCGAAGATGGAAGGCGGTGGCCAGCTCGCCGTGTCATGCCGGCCGGAACCGGGCGGGTGAAAAACGAATGAGGAAGAGAGGAAGAAAAGCACGATGGACAACGGCACGATTCGGCAGGAGCTCGAAAGGCACGGTTTTGCGGTCGGCCTGCCCGAGCGGGTTTTTCAAAAGCTGGTGGAGAACGGGCAGTGGGTTCAGCACGCGGCCGGCGAGCACTTTTTTTGCGAGGGCGCGAAGAACGATCGCCTGTTTTTCATCACAGCCGGTAAAGTGTCGTTGGAAATGCACGTGCCGGGCCGAGGTCGCGTGTCGATTCTTACCCTGGGCCCCGGCGATGTGTTGGCCTGGTCTGCGTTGCTGGGTCGAGAGATGACCGCCACGGCCATGGCTATCGACGATGTTTCGGCCGTCGCCGTTTCAGCCGGGTCGCTGCAACAGCTTTGCGATCAAGACCACGAGTTCGGCTATTACGTGATGCGCTTCATGGTGGAAACGCTGGCCCAACGCCTGCTGGCAACTCGGTTGCAACTGCTCGATTTATTTGCTGACACCGAGCAGGCGCGCAACAGCGACGTGGATAGCGGGCCATGTGCCATCTGATGGGTTGAATCGTAGCGGACTTGATCGATGCAGACCGACGACCAGACGGTCGGCTTGCTCGCGATCGGAACCGGAATTGGGTTTTGAACAAACCTTCTGAAGGGAAGATGGTGTGGTGGGTAACGCACCGGCACGATTTCCGACGATGCCCGCAACACAAGGCATGACGAAGCGTTTTTCGGCGGCCGACCTTGAACAACGAGTAGGGCCCGGCCGCATGTCGCAACTTTAGCGGGCAGGAGACCGACGACCGCGATGACGAGTGCTGCACGAGGCGCCGGCCGTTTTCTGGCCAAACCGTCGTTTCAAACGTTGCTGGATGCCATCGCGGCGGAAGGCTACGAGCTGGTTGGTCCGACCATTGCCGAAGGGGCCATCGTTTACGATCGCATCCGTCGAGTTCAAGATTTGCCGGCCGGTTGGACCGACGTGCAGGAAGCCGGGCAGTATCGCCTGAAACGCCGCGACGACGAGATGCTGTTTTCTTACGCTGTCGGGCCTCATTCATGGAAACGCTTTTTGTATCCCGCCTCGCTCACGGTTTATCGGGCCGAACAGCGTGACGGAACGTGGCATTACACGCAGACCGAGACACCGACGCCTCGTTACGCGTTTATTGGCGTTCGCGCGTGCGAACTGGCGGCCATTGCCGTGCAAGACCGAACGCTTCGCGATGGGCTGTATGCCGATCCGCACTATGTGGCCCGGCGCGAGGCAGCGCTTTTCGTGGCAGTGCAATGCGCCGAACCGGCGGCTACGTGTTTTTGTACCTCGATGAACACCGGACCAGCTTGCCGTGGGGGATACGATCTGGCGCTTACCGAATTGCCCGACGGCTTTGTAATCGAAATCGGCAGCGACCGCGGACAGCAGTTGGTCGATTCGATCGACACAGAACCGCTGGATGCCCAACGGCTCGATCAGGCCCGAAGCATCAGCGACGATGCGGCGAAAAAAATCAAGCGGCGACTCGATACCGAGCAGTTGCGCGAGCGACTGCTGGACAACCTGGAGGATTCCTATTGGAGCGACGTGGCGCAGCGGTGCCTGTCGTGCGCGAATTGCACGTTGGTGTGTCCTACCTGCTTTTGCGTGTCGTTGGCAGACGTGCCCGACCTGCGGGGGCAGACGGTCGAGCGGCATCGTACGTGGGATTCGTGCTTCAATCCCGACTTCAGTTATATGAACGGCGGGTTGGTGCGCGACGACACGCGTTCGCGGTACCGACAATGGCTCACGCACAAGCTGGCCACGTGGCACGATCAATTCGGCGTATCGGGCTGCGTGGGCTGCGGCCGCTGCATTGCCTGGTGTCCGGTCGGTATCGATCTGACGCAGGCTGCCGCGGCCATCGGACATCAGCCGGCAAGCAAGGACACGCAACCCTCGGGCGATTGAAGCCCCGGCTGTCGCACCGCGGCCGAGAATGTCGGACAGTCGCATATCCAGTTTCTATCCCGTTCATACGTCGATACCCCCGTATGCCATACCGAGACTTTGGGCGACGGGAGAACTGGTACGT
>WGDQ01000005.1 GCA_015493185.1 Planctomycetaceae bacterium | reverse complement strand
GGATCATGTTTCGCCGGGCTCGCGACCAGTTTGCCGGCGGCGGGTTCCTCGGCGGCTTCAGCAAAAGCCCGGCCAAGCGTTACGAGGCGAGCAAACAACGTATCACGTTTGCCGACGTGGCCGGTCTCGAAGGCGTAAAAACCGAACTCGAAGAGATCGTCGAATTCCTCAAAAACCCCGAGCGATTCCAGCGGCTGGGCGGTCGCATTCCCAAGGGCATTCTGCTCATGGGTCCGCCAGGAACCGGCAAAACCCTGCTGGCCAAAGCCGTTGCGGGCGAGGCCGGCGTGCCCTTTTTCTCGATCAGCGGGTCGGAGTTCATCCAAATGTTCGTGGGCGTCGGCGCCAGCCGTGTGCGCGATCTGTTCAAAACCGCCAAGGAAAACGCGCCCTGCATTCTGTTCATCGATGAAATCGACGCCGTGGGGCGCGTGCGCGGTGCCGGCTTGGGCGGCGGACACGACGAACGCGAGCAAACGCTCAATCAAATCCTCAGCGAGATGGACGGCTTTACGCCCACCGAGTCGGTCATCGTTCTGGCGGCAACCAACCGTCCCGACGTGCTCGATCCGGCCCTCTTGCGTCCCGGCCGCTTCGATCGCCACATCACGGTCGATCGTCCCAACCTCAAAGGCAGGCTCGAAATTTTCAAAGTGCATACTCGCAACGTGCCGCTGGCCGACGATGTCGACCTGGAAAGCCTGGCCCGCGGCACGGTAGGACTCACCGGCGCCGACATCCGCAATCTGGTGAACGAAGCGGCCCTGCTGGCCACGCGGTTCGGCAAAGACAAAGTCGAAATGTCCGACTTCGAGCAGGCCCGCGACAAGGTGCTCATGGGCCCCAAACGCGAGGAACTGCTCACCGGCAAAGAAAAAGAAATGACCGCCTATCACGAAGCGGGCCACGCCCTTCTGGCCTGGATCGTCGATGGGGTCGACCGCGTGCACAAGGTCACCATCATTCCCCGCGGCCGAGCGCTCGGCGTCACGCAACTGCTGCCCGAAGAAGACCGCCTGAGCGTCAGCGAGCACGAACTGCATGCCCGGCTCGTTTTCATGATGGGTGGCCGTGCGGCCGAAAAACTGATTTTCAACGAGTACAGCGCCGGCGCCGAAAACGATTTGAAACAGGCCACCGACATCGCCCGACGCATGGTAACCCGCTGGGGCATGAGCGAGCGCGTGGGTCCGGTGATGTATCGTCTGAGCGAAGAGCATCCGTTCCTGGGCAAAGAAATCCACGAGCAGCGAGAGTTCAGCGAGCATTCGGCACAAATCATCGACGAAGAAGTCTCCCACATCCTGCACGCCGCCAGCGCCCGCGCCATGCAGCTTCTCACCAAACATCGCGATCGGCTCGAGCGGCTGGCCAAGGCCCTTTGCGAACACGAAACGCTCGACGAGCAGGAAATCGCCGAGTTGATCGGCCCCTCGGCCCGCCAACTGGCCAAATCGAACGGCCGAGTCGGCATCGAATCGCCCACCGACGCCGACGGCGATCACCCCAGCCCGGCGCCGCGCGCCGCCGGCGACGATGGCGAACCGAGCGGCTGCGACAAGTCCAGCGCAAACGATACGGACACCTCGCCGAGCGCAGACAACGCCCCCGTGGCCAGCGACATGCCCATCACCGGCGATTCATCTCCCGGCGATGGCGACTCGCGCCGCTCGTCGTCCTGAGCCTCCTCGTCTTGCCCCCCGTGGCAAAGCCGTCGGTGACACGCCGCTGCTCCAACCGTTTCCTTGTCAACGCCGTCGCCGCGCAATCACCGGCGTTTGCTGGTCCTTCTCTCGATCGTTTCTTGCTCGCTGAACGCGTTGCGAACGCAAACACCCGCCGCGCCGACACATGCCCAACGGGCTCGCTGGTTCACCGCTTTGGCTGGTTTGACTGGCTCCTTCTTGAGCCCCGCGGTTTTTTTGGGCACCTCGATCGACGAGCGGGCTGTGGCCGGATTTTTCTCCACCGATTGCTCATTTCGCCGGGCTACTTGACGGCGCCCCTGCTGGCGCGTTTCGATTGTGGAACCATTCAGCCTCGGCCTGCGCTTCCAAACCCAGAGGGGGAGGTCTCCACCATGCCACGTTGCAACACCGTCGTTCTTGGCTCCGGCAATCGGTTCGGTCGGCTGCTGGTGGTCCTATCGCTGGCTGTGTTGCTTCTTGGTGCCGGTCGATGGGCTTCGGCCGCCGAACGCCTGAACATCGTGCTCATCGTGGTCGACGATCTCGGCTGGGCCGATCTTGGCTGCTACGGGGCCGACGTTCATCGGACCCCGGCCATCGACCGCCTGGCACGTCGCGGTGTTCGCTTCACCGACGCCTATGCCGCCGCGCCGGTTTGCAGCCCCACCCGCGCGTCGATCATGACCGGCAAGTTTCCCGCCCGACTGCACATGACCGTCTGGTTCGAGGCGTCGCAACGTCCGCCCACCAACCTGCCGCTCATTCCGCCGCGCACGCGGGCCAACTTGCCACTGGCCGAGGAAACCATTGCCGAAAAGCTCAAGCGGCTCGGCTACGTCACCGCGCACATCGGCAAATGGCACCTGGGCGACGCCGCCCATTACCCCGAAACCCAAGGTTTCGACATCAACATCGGCGGCACGTTCTGGGGCGCCCCAGCCACGTTCTTCTATCCCTACCGCGGTCGCTGGAGCAACACCAAAGAGGTGCGTTACGTGCCGGGGCTTCCGTTCGGGCAGCCGGGCGAGTATCTCACCAACCGCCTCACCGACGAAGCCATCCGCGTGCTGGAGCAATCGGCCGAAAAGCCCTTTTTCCTGCACATGGCCTACCACACCGTGCACACGCCCATCGAGGCCCCCGACGAGGTCGTGGCCCGCTATCGCGATGCCGTCGGTCCGCGGAAGCGGCATCAGAATCCCACCTACGCCGCCATGGTGGAAATACTCGACCGCAACGTGGCCCGCCTGCTCGATAAGCTCGATCGCTTAGGCATTGCCGAGCGAACAGTTGTCATTCTCACGTCAGACAACGGCGGCTACATCAACCGCCATCGCGGCATGCGCGTTACCAACAACGCGCCGCTCCGCTCTGGCAAAGGCTCGCTTTACGAAGGCGGCATTCGCGTACCGCTCATCATTCGCTGGCCTGGGCGCGCGGCCAATGGTCGCGTTTGCCGGCAGCCCACGCTTTCAACCGATCTGCACGCCACGATACTCGATCTGGCCACCTCGACATCCGATGCCGTGCCCGATCCGTCGGCCGGCAACACACCGCACACGCCCGCTTCGGCCACCGATGGTTTGAGCCTCGTGCCGCTGCTGACCAACCCCGAGGCCACACTGCCACGCAAACAGCTTTTCTTCCACTACCCCCACTACTATCCAACCACCACCCCGGTAAGCGCCATTCGCGAAGGCGACTGGAAGCTGCTCGAATTCTTCGAAGACCTGCGGGTTGAACTGTACAACCTGGCCGACGATCTGGGCGAACAACACAACCTGGCCGACCAGCACCCGCAACGCGTGGCCGATTTACGACGCAAGCTGCATCGCTGGCGGCGCGACGTCTCGGCCCAAATGCCGGTACCCAATCCCGATTTCCGCCCCAAGCCGTAAACGCCGGGACAGCGGGCGGACGTGTCGAAGCTCAGAGCCCTCGCTCCGACCGGTCGAGCCCGTTCACTCACCACCGGTCGCTCGGTCGGGCCCCAATTTCCAACCGCTTGCCAAACGAAACGGGCAGTCGCAAGGCCACGGCCAGACGTTCCAGATACACGCTGCGCGCGATTTCGCTGCCACCCATGCGTGCCGTATGCGGTGTGCGCTGTTGGATGTCGATCAGCGTATAGCCTCGCCGCGCCAAGTGCCGCACCAAACAAACCAGTGCCACCTTCGAGGCGTCGGTTCGGTAGTAAAACATCGATTCGGCGGCAAACAGCCCGCCGATGGCCACGCCATACACGCCGCCGGCCAGCTCGCCATCGCACCACACCTCAACGCTGTGCGCCACACCCAACTCGTACAGCCGCAAATAGGCCAATATCATCGAACGCGTCAGCCACGTGGCCTGCCATCGCTGCTGTGCGGTCGCGCAGCCCTGAATCACTCCCGGAAAATCGCGGTCGATCGTCACGTGAAACTTGCCCGATCGCAGCGTGCGGGCCAATCGGCGCGATACGTACAGATCGTCGAACTCCAGCACACCACGCGGGTCGGGCGACCACCACGCCAGCAGGTCGTCGTCGATCGGCCACGGAAAAATGCCGTTGCGATACGCATAAATCAGCCACTCGGGCGATAGTTGGCCTCCAATGGCCAGCAGGCCCTCGCTACCTGCCGCCTCGGCCGGAGGAAAAAACTCAGCCGGTGGAAGGGATTTCATCCGACCTAGCCCACTAGCAACATGAAATCGTCAGCCGCCGTCCGCGCACCGCTTCGTTTCCCCCGGCGGTCATCGGTCCTACGCCGCTCAGAACGTTGCGAAACCCGGTCGCCGTGCAATAAGCCGCCACGCAATGAGCAATAAACATACGACCACGACAACCACAGCGTCGCTGCCCGACGGGTCCGACGCGGTCCGGTTCTCCTCCGGTGCAACCCCACCGTCCGATCCAACGCCTGCAACGCATGCCCGCAGCAAACACGCCACGGCGCCGCGCCGAAGCACCAGGCAAAAGCGCCCCGCGGTCGTCGCTTCCGGCAAACATCCAACTGCCGGCACAGCGCATCGCGCGAATACCGACGCTCCAATCGTACCATTTCCGTCGCCGCCAATCGACAATAGCCAACAAC
>WGDQ01000004.1 GCA_015493185.1 Planctomycetaceae bacterium | reverse complement strand
GCCCTATTGTCGATTCACCCGAGCCACGGCCACGCAGGCTATGAGCTCGCCACCGGCGATTCAACATAAACCAAGTGATTCAACATCAATAAGTTTAACGTTTTCCGGGCAGATCGTACGCGAAAAAAGGTGCCATCGGCATCTCATTCCCGGCACCATTCGGCAGCCATCGCCGGGCCGACAACGCACCGAAAAGTGCTTTCCGACTGCGAGATTACCCAGATTACGAGAATGCCGATAACCGATCTTGCCGGAAAACGTTAAACTTATTGATGTTGAATCACTTGGTTTATGTTGAATCGCCGGTGGCGAGCTCATAGCCTGTGTGGCTGTGGCTCGGGTGAATCGACAATAGGGCCTTGCCGGCCGCGGCGCTTTGGCTCCGCTGTCTTGCTTCTCACCGCTTCAGGAGGCCGCGCCAGATGGAAACGTTGGTCCGCTCAATCGGTGCGGCTCGGCGCCGCATGATCTTGGAGCATTGGTTCCGTCTCATGCCGCGGTGGATTGCCGCCGCTGTGGTGGCTGTGGCCATCGCACTGGTGGCCGGCAAGTTTTGGGCATGGGGACTGGTTTGGTGGGCATGGCTGGCCGGTGGTGTGGCGATCGGAATCGTTGCGTCGGCGGTGCACGCCGTGCTGCGGCGTCCCAGCCCTTTGGCGGCAGCCCTGGAAATCGACCGGCGATTCGACCTCGACGAACGCGTGTCGAGTGCCTGGTCGCTCGGGCCCGCTGCGCGGCAAACGCCCGTCGGGCAAGCAGTGCTTGACGATGCCTGCCGTCACGTGACGGGGCTTTCGCTCAGCGATCGCTTCGGCGTGCTGCCCGATCGCAGGGCCTGGGTGCCGCTGGCGCCCGCGCTGGCGACTTTGCTGCTGGCACTGCTGGTTGGGCCGTGGAGCCGATCCGAGGCAACGGCCGAGGCCAGCAGCACCGTGCAGCCCGAGGCACAGCGAAGCACCGACCAGCTACGAAAAAAGCTGATCGAGCAGCGACGAGAAGCTCGCGAGCACGGGCTTAAAGATGCGGAGCTTCTGCTCCAGCAACTCGAACAACGGAGCGAGAAGCTGGCCAACGAGGTGAAACAAAATCCGAAGCAGTCGCTGATCCGGCTCAACGAGCTGGCCCATCAGGTGCGAGAGCGTCAGAAGCAGCTTGCCAGCGACGCGGTGAAGCAGCAGCTCCGGCAATTGAAAAACCTGGGAAACGGGCCGGCCGACCGGTTCGCGCAGGCCATGCGCCGGGGCAACGTCAAGCAGGCCATCGAAGAGCTGGAAAAGCTCAAGCAGCAGCTTGCCCAAAAGCAATTGTCCGAGCAGCAACGGCAGCAGCTTATGAGCCAACTCGACAAAATGGCCAACACGCTGAAGCAGTTTGCCGAGTCGCAAAAGCAGGCCCGAAAGCAGTTGGAAAAACAAATGGCCGAAGCTCAGGCCGCCGGGCGAGAGGAAGAGGCCGAGCGCCTCAAGGAGCAGTTGGAACAACTCGACCAGCAGATTGCTCAACAGAGCCGCATGCAGGAACTAGCCTCACAGGCGGAGCAGTGCGCCGCGTGTTTGAACCAAGGCGATGCGTCCGAAGCCATCGATCGTCTTACAGCCATGCAAGCCACGCTTGACGATCTGGAACGCGAACTTCAGGAATCAGCGTTGCTGGACGAGGTGCTGGATCAGATCGGCCAATGCAAGCAGTGCATGGGGGGCCTGGGTGTGGGGGGCAAAGGCGGCACCGGTGAGGGCTTGGGAGAGGGACGCGGCAGAGGAAATCGTCCGGAAGCCGAAAGCGAAACGAAGTCGTACGATACCCGCGTGCGCCAGCGGGTGGGACGTGGAACGAGCACGCTGACCGATCTGGTCGAAGGCCCAAATCGCAAAGGGCAAGTCGAGCAGCAGATCGCCACCGAATTCGAGAATGCCCGGCACGAGGCCTCGGCCCCGGTTACCACGCAGCGATTGCCCCGCGAGTATCGCGAGCAAACCAAGGGCTATTTCGACGCGCTGCTCGAGGCTGACTGACTGTCGCGCCGCGGCCGCAGGCAAGCCGAAGTGCGAAGCGTCGGCCGGCGACGGACACATGACGGACACATGCTGCAACGGCACTACTGCCGGGCCGCCGCTACCCGAACCTGTGCGACGACTGCTCTCTTGGCAGTTCCTACTCTTTCACCCGCTTGGGGATGGTGAATGAGTAGAGAATCGTCACGGCTCCGGCGCTCATCAGGCTCCAGGGGGCCCATTCAGGGGGAACGATCTCTCGTTGCCGCGAGGCCCCACCATCGAGATCGAAGGGCACCGTAAGCCCCGGGTCAGGCTCTTTGCGGGCCGCGAGCACCGCCTTGTCGATCACCAGGCATTCGGCGCCCAGAATCACGGTGAAGATGCCCAAGGCCAGGAAAAAAGCGCGCCACATCTGAGTCGATCCCTTCCATGTTTCGATCGGTCGGACGCAGCCGGGCTGCGTGTGGGTTTCGACCGGGGTGTTCGAGTTGCTTTCCCTCGACCAGCGTTACG
>WGDQ01000003.1 GCA_015493185.1 Planctomycetaceae bacterium | reverse complement strand
CCCACGCGCAGCGGTCTGACGCTCGCCCTGGTTGCGGCGGCCACGTTTCTGATCGTCGCCATCAGCGCGTTTCGGCTCGAACCGCCACGCGACACGCGGCGGCGCGATACGGGAAGCGGCGGGTTTTCGCTGCTGGCCCGCGCGGCCGCGTCGATCTACCACGATCTAAACAAGCCCGCCGCCCGTGAAGAGTTGGGCTTCTCCGAGCAAGAAAGCCGGCAAATCGACCAGGCCACCATCTTCGCTTTCCGCCTCCGACCCGGCGACGACGCCAGTTGTCTGAACCTCTATCACCCCCAACAACCCACCGTATTGGGCGTGCCACACCAACTGATCGAACGGGGCGGTTTCCAGTGGGCCGCCGTCGCCCCTGGCGAAAACAACCCGTGGCGTCTGCTCGAGCGCCCACTTGCCACCGCCGCCGAGGCGCAACCTCACCACGACAATGCGGCAGCGGCCAACCGCTCGCAGGCTTCCCCGCATCCGCCCGGTAAGCCAAAACCATCGGCCAGCACAACCGACACGCGCGAGACCAACCTCTCGCAAGCCGCCCCTCGCTCGACGGCTTCTCCAGCAAGCAATCGTCGTTCATCACCGGTGGTGCCGGTCGTGCTCGATCAGAATACGGCCATGTTCAGCCTGCACCTCACCGGCGGCGTTGGCTCGCGTTATACGATGTCCGACGGCTCGGGCCGACAGTTGACCTTCGAAGTGGTCGGACTGCTGAAAAACAGCATCTTCCAAGGCCAGCTTCTCATCGCCCAATCGTGGTTCGAGCGGCTCTTTCCCGAGGTGAACGGCTACCGCTATTTCCTCATCGACGTGCCGCCCGAGCAGCAAACCCAAGTCGCACAAACGCTCGAATCCGCTCTCGGCGACTTGGGGCTCGACGTGCAAACCACGGCTTCGCTTCTGCAAAACTTTTTCGCCGTACAAAACACGTATTTGTCCACGTTCCAAAGTCTCGGTGGATTGGGCCTCTTGCTCGGCACGTTCGGCCTGGCCACCGTGCAGCTTCGAAACGTATTCGAACGCCGCGGCGAATTGGCCTTGCTGCGCGCCGTGGGTTTCCAGCCGCGACGGCTCGCATGGCTGGTGATTCTGGAAAACACGTGCCTGTTGCTCGGCGGGTTGGCCATCGGATCGGCGGCTGCTCTGGTGGCCGTTGGGCCTCACTGGTGGACCGGCCGGGCAACGCTGCCGGTGGCTTCGCTGACCGGCACACTCGGGCTGGTTGTTGCCGTCGGCACGGCTGCCGGTTTTTTGGCCGTGCGTGCCATGTTGCAAGCCCCCCTTGTTGCCGCGCTGCGCGGCGACTGAGCCGGCCTTCTTGCGTGATGCGTTTTCTGGCCTCAACGTCCACCACGGGCCAACAACATTGCACACGGCACGGCGTACAAGCCGCCTTCTATAAAACGCCCTATACCACACGGCACCACCGCACGATGCAACCGTCGGGCGATTCTGGTAAATTGGCAACCGATCGACCGTCGCCGCCGTCATGGTGCTTTGGCGCATCACGGTTTTGTCGGCGCACCGCCGCCGGGCCGGCATCGGTTCGAACACAATGTGGCGAGCCTTGAAAAAAATCGAAAAACACACAAAAACTCGCGAGAAACGAAACACCACCTGTCAAACAGGAGCGACCCGACAATGAAGTGGATTTCCGCCCTCCCGTTCATTGCCCTCACCGTGCTTTGCTGGGGCATGTATGGCCCGGTGCTTCACCGCGGACAAGAAGCCATGGAGCACAGCCGCATGCGTCCCTTTCTGATGGTGGGATTCGCCTACTTTGTGGTGGGCGTGGTGGTGCCGCTAATCGTGCTCAATACGACGGGCGAGCCCGGCCATTGGAATGCTCGCGGCATTCTATGGAGCTTTGGGGCCGGCATGGCGGGCGCCATCGGTGCGCTGGGCATCATTCTGGCATTCAAGGTCGGGGGGCGTCCCATGTGGGTTATGCCACTGGTCTTTGGCGGAGCACCCGTGGTCAGTGCGTTTCTTTCGGTATTCATGGCAGGCAACTACCGACAGCTTGGCCAATCGCCCCTGTTTCTGGCTGGCCTCATTCTGGTTTCGATGGGGGCGTTCATGGTGCTCTTCTTCGCCCCCAAAGGCCACCCAAGCCCGGCCGATCACGGCAGTGAAGCAGCCATCTCAGCCCCCGCCGAGCCCGCCGCCGCCTCGGCCCCGCAGGAGTCGTCGTCGTGACACCCGGCGAAGCGATGCAACGCATCGATGCCGCGCTCAGTCACGTTTGGATGGTGCGGCAGTTTCTCAAGCACTGCGATGAAGCTCAAGAAGACGACGAGCTGATGGCCATCCCCCGCGCGCTCTACGATGTGCTGCTCGCCGTGGGGCCCGCCTGGCGCGATCAAAACGCCGATGCCTACCTGCACATCGTCCGCAAAAAGTTCGCCAGGCTCCGTCGCACCGCCGAGATGTTCGAAGAGTTGCAGCCCGAGGTGTCGACCCACACCAACTTTCAAATGGCGGTCCGCTCGCTCAACGAGGCCGTGCGCCAAATCGGCCGGTTGCTCGATCAGGTTGCCGGCGACGGTGCCAGCCACACCGATCGCGGCCGAAGCGCCGGCGTCTGAACCCGCACCTGTGGTTCGATCCGTACGGCGCGTACTCCGCCGCCACGAAGGTTTCGCAATCACCACTTCCTCGAGCAAACGTGCTTCGTCCGCGGGAACTTCTCTTTTCACCTCGTCCGCTTTTTCTTTCACCACGCCCCGCTTATCTCACGTTGGCTGAGGACGATCGGCCCACGGCACCTGTTACCGGCTTCGCTTCTTACCGCGCGGTGCAATCAGGCGGCATCCGCATCCACAACCGAACCGTCGCCGGCGGCCAGCCGTTCGTTCCAAACAGCTACGGCAATCAGCAGCGCCCCGACCACAATCAGGCGGTTCTCGGCCGAAAGATACCATGGCTCGTCGCGCCACGGCAGATAAATGGCCGTCGAGGCCACGAACTGCAATGCCGTATCGAGACCGGCCATCACGGCGATTCCCAACATCGTACGTCCCACACCGCCCACTCCGCCGGTAATGTTCGTTCCACCCAACACCACGCAGGCGATGGCCTGCAACTCGAGCCAACGTCCCGCGTCGGGAATGGCCGCGCCGCCGCGTCCCATGTAGAACACCGCCACCACGCCGGCAACCAATCCGCTGAGGGCATAAAGCCACCACTCGACCCGCCGCACCGGCACAGCAGCCACGCGGGCCGCCTGACGGTTGTCGCCGATAGCATACAGATAGCGACCGTAGCGGCTATGGTGCACCAGCGCCCAGCCGACCAACAGGGCTGTGCCCAGCAGCCAGAACTGATGCCCCACGCCAAGCAAATCGCCCTGTCCCAACTCGTTCAGCACCGGCGGCAGGCCGGCGATCCGTTGCCCCTGGCTCAGCGCCATGGCAAGGCCGCGGAAAAAAGCCATCGTGGCCAACGTGGCCACCAACGGCGAAATGCCGCTGACCACCAGCGTGCCATTCGTGGCGCCGGCCATCAGCCCAACGACCACGCCACCCAAGGCAGCCCACTGAATCGGCCAATCGCCTTGCTGCCAAAGCAGTCCGGTCGCAATGCCGCACAACGCCACGATCGAACCGACCGACAGATCGATGCCGCCGGTCAAAACAATGGCCGTCATCGGCACTGCAATCACACCCACTTCGGCCCACGGACGCAGCATTTCGAGCACCGCCGCCGGACGCCGGGCCTGACTGCCGATCACCACGGCCGCGATCACCAACAGCACGCAAGGCAGGGCATGTTTTACCCCCGCGCGAGCCCATTTCATGATTCCGACTTTCCAAAGGCCCGATCAAGCAGAATCGCCACGAGCAACAACGAGCCGATCACCAGGTCGTAGTGATAGCGCGACACCTGCCAAAGCACCAGTGCGTTGTAGAGCAAGCTCAACAACAGCGCGCCCAATACCACGCCGACCACGCTGCCCCGTCCGCCGGTAATGGCCGTGCCGCCGATCACGGCCGCCGCAATCGCCCGTAGCTCATACCCGCTGCCCAACACGCTTTGCATGGAACCGGCTCGGGCCAGCTCCATCAGCGCTGCGGTGCCCACCAGCGCCCCAGCCGCCGCAAACGCCGTAAGCCATACGCGCCGCCGGCCGATGCCCACCAACCGCGCGGCCGTTGGACTGGCGCCGTAGGCATAAAGCTCCCGACCACGCACCGTGTGGCGCAGCCAGCCGTGCACAATCAAACACACGCCCGCGCAGGCGACCACCAGCCCCGGCACGCCCGCCGGTCGGGCCGTGGCCAATCGCGTCCACGCGCTGGGCATACCGGTAATCGTTTCGCCGCCTGTTAGCAAAATCAGCATGCCGCGAAAAACCGTCATCGTTCCCAGCGTTACCACAATTGGGTGAATGCGCCCCCACAGGGCCACGCCGGCGTTCAACGCCCCGCCCGCCACGCCAATGGCCAGCGCCGCGCCCACGGCAAGCGGAATATCGATGGCCGGCGTCGTCGAATCGCGCAGCAGCAAGCCCGCGGCAGCCGCCGCGAGCGCCAGCAACGAACCAATCGAAATATCGATCGCGCCGGGCACGATCACCACGGCGGCAGCCAATGCCAAAACAATCCAAATCGCGGCCCCAGAGGCCACGCCGCGCAGATTCTCAGCCGTAACGAATTGCTCATTGGTCAGCGCGAGCCACGCCCCCAACAACAGCACGGCGCACAGCAGTCCCCAGTCGCTGCCCCAGCCTCCCCAGCGTCCCAACCACCGACGCAAACCGCGAGGCGGCGGAAGATCCGGGGCCTCGACCGGTAGCGCCGCCGCGGCCACCTGCTCGGCCGTGGTCGACCGCGGATCGAACTGCCCGGCGATCCGACCCTCGCGAATCACGACCAACCGGTCGCTATGTTCCAGCACCTCGGGCAAGTCAGAGCTGATCAGCATCACCGCACAGCCGTCGTCGGCCAAACGCCGCAGCAACGCGTGGATTTCGGCCTTGGCCCCTACGTCCACACCCCGCGTCGGTTCGTCCAACAACAACACTTTCGGCTGCGCGAGCAGGCAACGGCCCAAAACAACCTTCTGCTGATTGCCGCCGGAAAGCTGCTCGACGCGCTGTTCCACGTCTCGGGCCCGAACGTCGAGCATTCGCATTTGTTCCAGCGCCGCGCCGGCTTCGGCCCCTGCCCGCACCCACGGCCCCACGCACCAGCGTTTGAGCGAACTGAGCACGAGGTTCGCGCGGATCGACAGCCCACGACACACACCGCGGCGAAGCCGATCTTCCGGCAAATAGGCCACTCCCTGCGCAATCGCCTGCTCCGGGCTATCGGCCCGGTAGGTTCGACCGTCCAACACAATTCGTCCCGTGGCCGATCGCAACCCGTAAATCGCCTCGGCAAGCTCCGTGCGTCCGGCCCCAATCAGCCCGTAAACCCCCAGCACTTCGCCGGCGTGCAGCACAAGATCGACATCGCGAAATCGCCCTCGCCGGTCGGTAAGCCCTTCGATTCGCAGCCGAGCCGCCCCCGAGGTGCCGCCTGCATCGACCGAGGACGACTTGCCACCGCCGGCTTGCAATCGCCGCGCGCTGCCCAATCGCTTCTGCTCGCTCGGCGGTTTTCGCCCTACCATGGCCTCGATCAGCCGCTCCGGGGTCAGGCGATCAATCGGTTCGCACAGCACCCGCCGGCCGTCGCGCAGCACCGTCACCCGATCAGCCAAGCGAAAAATTTCTTCCTGACGATGCGAAATGTAAATCGTGCCCACACCGGCCTGGCGCAACTGCTCGACCTGCGCGAACAGCCACTCCACCTCCGGCCCAGTCAGGGCACTGGTCGGCTCGTCAAGCAACACCACGCATGCCTGCTCCGACAATGCCGCAGCCAGCCGCGTCATATAGCGGTGCGCGATACTCATTCGGCCCGCCGGTTGGCGGTAATCAACACGCTCGGGCAAGCGGCCCACGGCCGCCTCGGCCTCGGCAAACACCTGCCGCCAACGCACTCGGCCAAATCGTCCGGCGGGCAGGCCGACCGACAGCGCCATGTTCTCGGCGACCGAAAGAGAAGAAAAGAGCTCGCCCTCTTGATGCACGGCCACAATGCCCCGCCGCCGTGCATCGACTGGCCCGCTGAAACGCAGCGACTCGCCGCCCAACCGTAGTTCACCTTCGTCGGGACGAATCACGCCCGACACCACGTTCACCAGTGTGCTCTTGCCGGCTCCGTTTTCACCAACCAGCGCATGCACTTCGCCGGGGCGCAGGTCGAAGTTCACGCGGTCCAGAGCCACCACGCCCGGGTAGCGTCGGGTTACGCCAACCAGTTCGAGTATCACTTCGTCAGCAGCCACTGCGGACACATATTCCTGCAAAGAGCAGCAGCGGGCACAGAACCACACCGCCCCGGCTCCCTGCGACACGGGGCAACGGAAACCGGCATCGGCAACCGCCCCCTGGGCGCTCCCCCCGATGCGTGAAGCCCTATTATCACCGTGCCCCCAACGTCAGCCACGCGGCGCCGCGCCAATACACAAACACGCCGCCCGCATAACCACAACGCCTACAACAAGCGGTTGCGCGCAACCAAAGCGCAATCCGGCACCGTGAGACGCCACAGCACGACCACTCGCCGGTGATGTGGCCCCCTTGCGGCAATCGATCGGGGGAGACAGCTCTGCGACTCCCGTCAAGGGAGCAATCGGCTGCTGATCATGGCATCTGGCGGCTCGCCGATCAACGCCCACGTATGCCTTTCGGCTCGGCAGAAAGCCGCTTTCAACCAGCACGCGCCGCCAACAAACAGGCCCCAAACCCCGTGCCAGGCGTCGGGACATCTGAGAGATACTCGAGCAGCATCGCGGTTAGCCAGCGGCCGCCAGTGGCGCAGACGGCGAACTGTCGTCGTCGTCCCTTCGGGCACCCGGACAAATGCGTATCGCCCCCAGTTCGCTGCGAATACGATCTCGGGCCTCGCTGAGCAGTGTGTTGATTTCTGGGCGATGCTCCTTGCCATCTTGTCGCGGCGGCAAGTCGAAACTGATCGCACCTTCCACTGCTTCCAGCACGTCGAGCATCGTGATTTGCTGAGCTTCCTGATTCAGCCGGTATCCGCCGCGTACGCCCCGATTCGAAGCCAACAGCCCCTTGGTCACAAGGCTGCGCAAAATCTGTAACAAAAACCGCTCCGGCATGCCTCCCTGTTCGGCCAGCTCTTTGCAAGTCATCGTCTGACCGGCCGGAGCATGACATAATTCCAAAACCGCTTGCACCGCGTAGGTAAAGGTGCGTGACAATTTCATCTGAGGTTATCTCCTCGCGCATAAAGGCTTTAAAGTGTTTTCTCGTCTCTGCTCAGAAGCGGTCCGGTGCCGGCCTCAGCCGTGTGCTATGGCAACTCATCAGAAGAGGGGGAAATGAGCGGCCTTGGCAAAACCTATCGGTCTGCCATCACCGCACCGCGCCTTGCCCCACCCGTGGGGACGCAAGAACCAACCGCTTCATCTCTATAGTTCATGCACAAAGCGTGCCAACCTCCGATAAGTTATCTGTTTTCTGTACAGGTGGTTCTTCTGTTCAAATCTTCTAGGTTCCAATTTCACGACGGTGCGTATCCCAAGGGCGATCATGCACTTTCACTCGCCCTCCGGCCTCCACACATCTGCCGCATAGAGTTGCCCGCGGCCCCCTCGCAGAACGGTGCCCGCCACGCAAACAATCTTCAGCATCTTGTTGTCCGCGCAGCACGGTCGACATCCACCCCCCGTTTTTAGGAATTCCCACCAACGCCTTTCACGAAAGCGGATGTCGTGGCCGTCGCACAACGAACGTGCTCTGGCGGCGGCGAGTCGAAAGAATCGGCCCCCAGCGCAAAGCCTGCCCGCCAACGCAGCGGCAAAAAAACTGCAAGGCAAGACGCAAGTCATCAGAACAGCCGGCCCCCTTCCGCAACGCGGAAGAAGCGGGCCATGTCATTCCAATGCTGCCTGCTGTCGGCGCTCTTCCAGCAACACGACAGCCCTTGCTCGCAACGGCGCAGAAGGCATGAGAAGCAGAGGGTGGCCCACCAGCTCACAGCCGGCCCTCTTCCGGGCCGCAAGAAATAGATCATGACGGATCCGCGGTCGGCGTGGGTTCCGACGGCCCGTTGTCGCTCGGCGGTGCCGCCACTTCGGGCGGCGATGTCTGTTTACCGTTCGCGCCCACCAGATCCGAAAGCTTGATTCGGTCGAGCTTTTCCCGGAAGTGCTCGGTGGCGTCTTCCAATGCGGCCCTCAGCCGCGTCTCAACTTCCGGGGGCAATCCCCGGCGCGGCACCACCCCCGGCTTGAGCGGACCCTCGATCGCCTCGATGATCTCCAGCAACGAGATGTCCTGAGGGTCACGCGCCAGGCGGTACCCGCCTTCTACGCCTCGAGTGGAGTCGAGCACGCCGTGAGTGACCAGGTTGCGGAGAATCTGAAGCAGAAACCGCTCCGGCATATCGCCTTCTGCCGCAAGCTGGCTGCAAGGCGTCGGCGACTTGGTTTCTGCCTGGGCCAACTGAATCGTGGCCTGAATTGCATACGAGACTGTGCGCGAGATCTTCATGCGCTGCGCATCCCTGAAGGCGCGCGACCCTCTGTGTAGAAAAAGCCGCGGGCCGAGAAAGTAACCGCTTTCCCTAGCTTTATCGCAACAAGTGCGACAAAGCAGCTTTCGCTTTGTCCAACGATCAAGGTTGGCCGGCGGCGGATGGGTACGCTAAAAAATCCCTGCGTCCCGCGTATGAACACCAACCTATACCAGAGCAGGCAGGTTTCCGGTCCCCCCGGTTGGGGCAATCCCGTGTGCGCCCATGGTCGGCTGAGTGCCGTTCGATTCGTCCCCCAACTGCTCGAACAGGCATGTCATAGCTGGCACCTCTGATGTAGCTATTCTGCCAAGCAGCAACCCCTGTTGTCAAATGCACCTGCGCAACATTTCCCCGCAATCGCCTCTTTTTTTCATCACCCGCCTAAATGCCGGCAGGCGTTGCCACTCACGCAGCGCGGCTCATCCTACCGCGTCAAGCGACCTCGTTCGGCTGCTCGCAAGTTGCAAGAAAACTCACGAAGAAAGTGAGCGATCGGCCGTGTCCGCGGTCGCTCTTCGCCCTTCGATCCACAGGGCGTGCACGGCCAACAGCGTGGCACCACAAACCAACAACATGTCGGCCACGTTGAAAATCGGCCAGTCGATCAAACCCTCGATCTGGAAATGAATCCAATCCCGCACCGCATACACCGGCTCGCCGATCCGCTCCACAGGATAGTTCCACGTCAGACCAGGCAGCCCGAGCCGATCGTACAGATTGCCGCCGATGCCCGCCATTACCGAAGCCAGCGCCACGGTGAGCCACAGATCGCGAGCCGCACCGCCCACAAACAGCCAGTAGCAAATGCCCACCGCCGCCACGCAAGACAATCCGGCAAACCAAAAGCTGCCGCCCTGACCCATGCCGAACAGCGCCCCTTCGTTCAGGCTGGTCTCCAGCCGCAGCACGTCGTCCAGCACCCGCATCGCGCGGGCATCGGGTCCCGGCGCTCCCAAGCGGCTGAACGCCCAATGCTTGGTTCCCAGATCAACCGCAACTCCAACCGTCACGATCGCAAGGAAAAGAACGTACCGACTCTTCGGTACCGGCGTCATGGAAATGCGTTTCTTCCAACGAGAAGAAAAGAAAAGTGAATCACGGGGCGTACCGAATGCACCACAGCCCCAGGGGGGCCAAGCAGCGCAAGGGGGACCAAATAACCCGGCCGGAGGTGCACTTTAAGGCGCGAACCGGTTGGCCGCCTCATCCGAAAAACAGCAGATCCCCCGCGGACGGCGTCACCAGCAAGGCAGGTCGAGCGTTCGAGAAGGGCCCGATTCGGCCCGGCCCGCGGGAATCAACCTTGCTCCATTTTCTCGGCGCATTTGATGCAAAACGGCGTGTAGGGGATCGCATTGAGCCGCGTTTTCGGAATCACGCCGCCGCATTCATCGCATTTGCCATAGGTGCCATCTTCGATGCGCTCGAGCGCTCCCTCGATTTTGCCCAGCGTATCGCCTTCGCTCTCTAGCAGGCTCAGCGTGAATTCTTGCTCGAAGTTGTCGCTGCCAATGTCCGCCATATGGATGGGCATGCCGCCCGCATCGCCGTTGATCGACGAACGATTGCCCTTCAATGCATGATCGGCCATTTGGCTGACATCGCCCCGCAAACGGGCCCGCAGTGCCAACAGCCGCTCTTTGTACACCTTCATATCCGCCTTTTTCATCGATGCGCTCCAAACCACTGTTTCCGAAATCTGCTCGCGCCGTCACAAGCAAAGGCGCCGCGGCACAGCCTCCTCAGTGGCCCCGCCCATTTTCGCATGGGCGACGCCTCACGCACCGCGCCGGCTCTCAAGCAGTCTGTTGCAAGAATGGATTTCCCAGCAAGAAAGGGCACAACCGGTCGCCAGATCCAGCACACCAGAATCGCACGCATAGCCGACGGAAATCGATATGTCGAGCTTCAGGCAGTGCAGAACCAGCGTCCCTTTGGCCCCCTCGCAGCCGGAATGTTTTTTTCTCAACAGTCTGTCAAACCAAAAACACGGCAACTCGGCTCTCGGTCCGTACCAGGCGACTCGCTCGCTCAGCGGCACGCAGCCGCTACGGCCCCAAGCCACCAGCGCGCTGGTCGTCCGGACAAGCCAAGTTCGCCATTTTAGGTGCCCCCTACACCGCTGTCAAACGACCGCAAAGGCCACAAACGATTCCCAGAATCGCCATAAACACAGGGCATAAACGACCGTGCGGCCTCCCAACGAAGCGATCGCCGCGCCCACGCGAACACGCTTGTCGGTAGCAATCGCGGCCAAACCACCAAAACCACGCGACGCGTTCACCTTACAAGCGAGCTCACCCTGCAAGAATCGTCATCATTGCGCTTCGCGTGGCAGGCTTGTCGGCATAGCAAACAACCGGCACCGTCAACGCAGCGTCCGGGCTTTTGCAGCACCGGCCCCGCGATGCTACTCATCCAGTGGTCGAAGCTCCAAACGGCCCACCCACACCATCTCTTTGCCGGGCTGACCGCGAACTTCCAACACCAACCGTTTCTGATCGCTGCTCAACCGCACGCGCATCTCGATCTCCCGACTCGACCGGCTGGCCGGCCACACCCAATCTTCAGCAATCGCGGGCCCCTCGCCGCCCGATCGCACTTCGCCACGCGCAGAAAACGCCGCGTACGCCCTACCGTCCCAACTGCGTCCCAAACGCGTCAAACGATAAACGGCCCGCTCATCTGGTAGCTCGATGCCCCGGCCATCGCCAGGTTGCAGCACGTGAAATGCTGCGTCGTTCGTCCGACCTTCGAGGCGATAGTGCCCCTCCATTGTGGCCGCCGACGCGGCAAACTCGCCAGGCAGCCGATCCGATCGCAGATTCAGGTTGCCCGAAAACGTCAGGTTCTCCGAAGCCTTCCAACCGCTCGGCGCGTTGTTTACAACCACGCCGCGTCCACGGTCGTCTTCCAGCCGCACGTTGTCGGCAATCACGCCGTTGGTCGATCGGCGCCAGCAGTGTACGGCCAGACCATCGCTTTGAATCAGATTGCCGATCACCTCGTAGCCATCAAGATTGAAATTCGGCTCGAGCGAGGTCTTCTGCGAAAGCATCGTGTTGAAGTTGCATCGCACCTGACGCAACCGACCTCGATGCGACGGATGCCCCAGCAAATAGGCCGAGCCGCCCGGGTTGATCGTGCGAGTCGATACGATGGTGATTCTTTCGGCGTCGAACGATTCGCCTCCTTCGACCCCGCCCCCCGGCAGAAAACGCCCCGTGTGTTCGCCATAGATCATCACCGAACGCATCGTGTTGGTCATCGTGATGCCTTCGATGTGCACGTTGCGCACCCGGCCGTGCACCAACACGCAGGCCGAGATGTCCTTCACCATGGGGCTCGGCTGCACGTTGCCTGTGCGATTCAAATCGATGGTGCCGCGGCCCACGATGCGCACATTCTCGATGTACGATGGCTGCGTACCGTGTCCCACGCGAATGCCATACGATGCCGGGCCGTCGTACGACACGAACCAAAACGCCCCCGTATTGTGCCCCTGCCTACGACGGAACCGCACTTCGATGCCATGAGCCAACCGCTGCCAGTCGCCCGTGATCGGCACGCGTTGCTGCTGCGGTTGGCCAAATACCCCATACGCCCATGAAAACGTATCGGGCTGCTCCGCCTTGCCACTGCTGTCGATCTTAATCGTGAGCAACAGCGGGCCACGGCTCAAATCGTAACGCCCTCCCACTTCCAAATCGTCGATGGTTTTCCTGCTGTGGTCGGTGGTGATTTCCCCATCGGGCTGCAACGCCGTTTGTCCATCGGCCAGCTTGAGCGTGGCCCCTGCTGCCAGCTCGATCTCGATTGGCTTATCGACGTACAGCATCGCCCGATGCCGCCCCAATGGGCGCTCATGCAATCCTGGCAGCAACACCACACGATCGCCCGGCTCGGCACGGTCGATCGCCGCCTGCGGATCGTCTCCCGGACGCACGCGATATTCGGCACCCCAACCCGCGCGAGAAGCCAGACAAACTGCAAGCCAACACGCCAGCAGCACACACCGCACAATCCCCATTGGCCCTGTCCGCCATTTTCGAATCATCATCACCCGTTTATCCACGATCGACTGCTTACCGGCCATCCACGCCTCGCCATCAATTTCCAGCTCATCAGGCACCCCACCATCTTGAAGCCCCCACCTCAAAGCACCACCTCAAACGCGCACTACCTCGCCAGCGGTTCATCGGCAATTCATTGCGAGGCTTCGCCCGCCCCGGTCTGTTCCTGCACGGCCTCTTGCTCTTGCGGTTCGCGCATCAATCGGTCGAGGCGCTGCCGTGCCTCGGTCCAATCGGGCTTCAACCTCAGTGCTTGCCGCAGGTGCCCGATCGCCTCATCGCGGCGTCCCAATGCGGCAAGTGCCTCGGCCAAATAGAAGTGCAAACTCGGATCGCCATCGCCCGATGCTTTGTCGCCGTGACGCCGCACGTTCTGTTGTTCCTGCGGCATGCCTTGCTTCTGCCACACGTCGTCGGTCCGCAATTTCGCCTCCCCTGTTTCTTGCATGGCGAATCGCAAGTGGGGCAGTGCCTCAGCATAGCGCCGCAAAAGCACCAACACGGCCCCCAGGTTCCGCCGAGCCTGACGATTCGTCGGGTCGAGCTGCAAGATTTTTTCGTACTCACCCACCGCGGCATCGAGCTGCCCGAGCTGCACCAGCACGTTGGCCAAATTGTTCCGGCTGTCCATGTCGTCGGGCCTGATGGCCAGGGCTGCCTCGTAGTGCCGTGCCGCTTCTGCGTAGTTGCCGCGAAGCAGCATCGCGTTGCCCATGCCTCGATGGGCCCGATCCGCATACAACGGCACCTCCAGTGCGTAGCCGTACTGCTCCAGCGCCTCGTCCGGTCGCCCGTCGGCAATCAGCAAGTCACCCAACATCATTCGCGCTTTCACATAGCCCGGCGCGATCGCCAAGGCCGCCTCGACCTCATGAATTGCCGCTTCACGTTGTCCCCGCGCATCGAGCACCCGTGCCAGCATGCAACGAGCCTCCGGATTGGCGGGGTTGATCTCCAGCGCCGCCCGATAATGCCGCAGAGCCTCGTCCCACTCTTTTTTGGCAAACAACTGATTGCCCAGCCCCACGTGCGCCATCCAGCTTTGCGGATTCACTTCGAGCGTATGGGCAAACAGCGTCGTGCTGTTGCGCCACACCCAGGCCTGCCGCCAACTCAAACCGGCCCATAGGGCCGCAACCAGCAGCATGACCCACCGCAACAACCTGTCTCTTAT
>WGDQ01000002.1 GCA_015493185.1 Planctomycetaceae bacterium | reverse complement strand
GCCCACATATTGGGGCTCGTCCGACTCGGGCTTGGGTAGCACGCTTCGTGCGAAGGCCTCGTCGTAGGCTTTTTGTTGCTTTTCCAGCGGCACGAGTGCGACGATTTCCGCCCATCGGTAGCCTTTCGTCTGGTTTGCGGGGCTAGCCGTAGGAGCGTTGTCCTCGTCGTCGTTTTTGTTGTTGGAACGATTCGTACGACTGCCTCGATCGTTGCGTCTCGCGACGCGGTCGCGATCGCGTCGCGAGCTGCCCAGCCCGCCTCCACCACTACGGCGGCCGGCTTCGTCGGCGCGGCGGACTCGGAATGCTCCGAATCCGGCCGAGACCTCGATTGCCTCGACCGAATAGTAGGGAGGCTCGCCGCGCTTGGCGCGCACATCGAATACCGGCCGACTGAATGTGGCCCACTTGGTCGGTGCGTCGATCGGATCGCTGATTTTCCTTGCTTCCACGGAATAGTCGATCACCTCGACGCCTGCGAGTTTTTTGTCCCACTGCGAGCCGTTGATGGTGTTGGTCGCACGTTGTGTCACCTGACGCAAATCGTCCGGTGTTTTCTGGTAGGTTTCGATCGTCAGCGCTTTGTAAGCGAAATACACGGCCACGAGCACGAAAACAGCAAAGCCGATCTTTTCGCCGTGGTGCAAAAAGAACGCTTTGATTTGCGCCTGATCGATACTCAGGTTGGGCTTTTTCATTTCAGTGGGCCCGTGAATAGGCGAAGAGGAAGCTTTCGCGAGGCAGATTCGCCCCTGGCAAGCGGGTCGCTACGTTGCTCGAACGCCCTGCCGCGCGACGCGTGCAAGGAAAGGACAAACAGGACCGCCCTTTGCACTGGTGGAACAACGAATCACATCGTGACACCAATGGTTCAGGGAACGCCGCAATCCGTATATCGTTCCGTGCTCGATCTGCCTGCCAGTTGTTTCGGTGCGTTTGGTTGTGTGTTGTGTAACGAAGTGTGAAGTGTATTGCGAACAGGTGTAATTGGATGGCCGAAACCTCCTGGTAACCGTTGTGATGGTCGTCAGGAACCCGGCCCCGTGGCGTTGTTCGGCACGGCGGCTGCGGGCGTTGCCCCTGGAACCTGTGCGCCGGGTGCGCCGTTGGTCGGGCCGTTTGCGTCCGCAATGCCGAGCCGCTGTCGATCTGGACGATTGTAAATGTAGATCAAGCCGTAGAGCTCGACCGTCACGTCGTATGGATCTTCCACGTCGCCGCTGGCCGAGGCCTGACCGCGACCGCTGCTCATGCCCGTCGAACGGGATCTGCTGGTCACGCCACCTTGGGGACCTTGCTGAGGTTTCACATCGGGGTTGATGCGCACACGACGAACTTCGACCGTAAGTTCGGAATTCGCGCAGTTGGCCAACAGGTCCGGAATCTTGCGTTGGTCCATGACAAGCTTCATGCGGATGGGCATCAACTTGAATTCGCCCGTTTCGGCTTGCGTGGCTGCAATGGGATTGCCTTGGCTGTCTACGTATCGCCCCTCGCCGAGTTCTTCATCGGTTGCATCGGGGCCTGGTACAGTGGGGGCAGAAGAGCTGCTTCCGCGAGGCTCAGGAGGTCCGCTCCCCGATGGAGAGTACAACTCCACATCGCTTTGCACCGGTTGGCTGGCCGCCTGGGCGATTTGCAACTCGAGAATTTCCTTGATGGGGGCATTGTAGAACGCCGTTGCCCCGGCGTTGGTTTTGGCGATGATTTCCAGCAGCGCTTCGTAAACCCATAGAGCTTCTTGCGTGTAGCGTACGCGCTTCGTTGTTGGTTGCCGGTCCCACTCGAACAAGCGTTCCAGTTCGCTGCGCGACTGCTCGTCCCATTCGACGAGTCCTCGTTCGACTTCCTTTTCGTCGCCGTTTTCGTCGACAATCGTTTCTTTGTGCCGCACTTTCACGATGTCCAGCAACCGAGGAAGCTGATCGCGCGCGTAGTTCATGTACGCGTAGCGGTCGTTGGCATCGATTTCAGCATTGTCAGGCAAGTTTTCGATCGAGCGAAATTGCTCAGGCCAGCGGAGCACTTCGCCTTGTTTCTCGTAAAGCGTTTGCCAGGCCGCCAGGGTAAGCTGCTTTTCCTCGTCGTGTAGCTTCTCAATGCCATCGATGAAGGTCTGGTTGGGGTGGTTCGGTGTGCTGGCCACACGACTGACGTCGCTGAACTTGCCTTCGATCGACGATTTTCTCGACGAATATGTAGCTGAGAATGTGCTCGCCCCGCTGCGATAGGCCACGATGCCCGCGCCGATGGCAATTACGAGCAACAGCCAGAAGTGATGCTTCTTAAGAACTTCGAGATATTCTTTGACCTGATCCATAATGTGCTATGCCAGCCATTAGGAGATGAAATGTGAAAAAGATGTGGAAAAACCGGCACGAAACGCTGGCGGGAGGGCTTGTGTTTTGGTGAAAAGCTTTGTGGGTTGCTGACTGCCGAGACAGGTAGTACGCAGGCCACGACCAAGAAGATCGATCGAGTTGGCATCGGCCGTGCTTCAGTAGCCTTCAGCACGACGGCTATTACGAAGGTTTGGTTTACTGTCCGATCGGTCCTCCCTGGCCCGTTGGTTGCGAACTGCCAGCGGTCGGCTCTTTCCATACGAACTGCACGGTGAAGTCGAAGCGGCGAAGTTGAATCATCTTCTTTTTCGGTTGCCGCCTGCTGCCCAGCCCGCTTCCCGAGCTGCCCCGTCGCGTTGAGCGGTTTTCGTCTTCCTCTTCTTCTACGACAGCGTTGGGGTCGGGCACCTCTTCGATATAAATTTCCTTGGGATCAAGCAGCACGGGGTACTCAATTCCCAACTCGCGCACCGGCACGGTTCCATTGCCGTCTGGAGCCGGTACACGCCATTGATGAAGGTTTTTGATGAGCGTCTTTTCGACGAAGCGGGGGCCTTCGTCGTCGGGACGACCTCGCGGGTTGTGGTAGTGGTATCCCCAGATTTGAAATACCCAGCCGGAGCCGGTTGGTCCGGGCAGCATGGCCGCCGTGGCATTAGGGCCCGCTCCAGCGGCTCCCGGCGCGGTTGTAGCAGGACCGGCGCCAGGTTGCTGCATTGCGGGTGGTGTGCTGGGCGCAGCGGGCGCGTTTGGCGCTCCGGCACCCGGTGCTGTTGGTGTGGCACCCGGTGCGGCGCCCGCCTGTGGTGCCGCACCGGGCGGTGTCCCTGCCCCGCTGGCTCCTGCTGCGCTGTTTGCACCGGGGCCGGTCGCTGCTGTGTCCGCTTTGGGCGCAGCCTCGTCAGGCATGGGCTTGTACCACGTTTGAACACCGTTCCACCAAGTGCTCAGATTGTCGACATACAAACTATCGATCTTGGTGATGAAAAGCTCTTCGCGTTCTTCAACCGGCTTGTTTTCGCGGTCGGGATCGTGTGGCACGCAGGCATTGATTGCCGTAAGAATATCGAGCCACATCCGGCGGCCTTCGACGCTGAACACGAGGTTCTTGCCGATCTGGTCGGTTTGCTGAAACTGCTGCTTGGCCGTATCGAACTGGCTGATGAAATTGCGTGACGTATTGGCGACGGCTGTCGCCTGCTGCTCGACCTGCGCGAAAGTCTGCTGGTCCACGCTGCGCACGGCTCGCCACCAGCCGAACAAGCTGAGCGTCAGGCCCAACAGAAGCAGGGCTGCCGCACCAACGGCCCACGGTTTCTTGTCGCGGATCAGCCGTTGCTGCACGATTTCCGGCGGAAGCAGGTTGGTGCGAATTCGCGTTTCGACCAAACCCTGCAACGCCAGGCCATACGAGGTGGGAAACGACAGAACGTTGTCTTTGAACGCCGGCGCGGCCAGAACCTCGCTGCCCTGCAAACGTTGGAAACGTTCCAGCTTGACGACCTTATGTCCGAGATTTTGCGCCAGGTAACGTTGCAATCCGGGCAGCTTCATCGCGTTGCCCAAGGCCACGATTTTGCCGATCTTCGCTGCACGGTCGAGACTGCTGAAATACCCCAACGAACGCTGGACTTCGGTCAGCAAATCACTGAATACCGGCCGCATGGCCTGGAACAGCACCTTGGCGTTTTCGGCTTTGGCCGCGTTGCGTTTCAAATGCTCGGCCTTGGCCCACGTGAGCTTCAACTCTTTGGTTAACGCCTTGGTGAAATGGTTTCCGCCTAGTGGGATGCTGCGCTGCCAGACGCGGTAGCCATTGGTTACAACCAGGTCGGTGGTTTCCGTTCCTATTGCCCTGTCTCTTATACACATCTGACGC
>WGDQ01000001.1 GCA_015493185.1 Planctomycetaceae bacterium | reverse complement strand
GTTTGCGAGTTGGCCAAAAACCCTCGGCGCGGCGCTTCTGCCCAACGTGATAGGCAGCCGAAGGTGAGGAACCATACTCCCCCGCTCACGTTCAGAACACGCATTCAAAGGCATCGGCGCCGACTCGGGAGAATCGGGGGGCGGTTTTCCATCTTCCGGCAGCGGGCCGGCAAGACGCTTCGCCGCCGGGGCACATGGGCGACCGC
Source organism: Planctomycetaceae bacterium (assembly GCA_015493185.1). GTDB lineage: Bacteria > Planctomycetota > Planctomycetia > Pirellulales > JAEUIK01 > WGDQ01. Next base: position 2,011 of record WGDQ01000001.1, on the reverse strand, counting down.
CGCAGATCGCGCAACCAATCGCCGGATGGCAAAGGCGTGGGGAACCGGCGCGAAGCGCAGCGATCTGGTCGCAAGAGGCAAGAGGCAGCAAATGTCGGCGAGTCGGCAGAAAGCGATCGGGCAGACCGCTCAACGCGGGGCACCCCGAGCAGGTCCGATCGCGGGATTGCTAGTCGAACAGCACGTAGTTGGTCGTGCGTGCGATGATCTGCGGGGCGTGGATGTAGCGGCGAAAGCTATGAACGGGCCCGAGCACCGCAGCCGCATCGATCTGGTACACTTTGGCCCGCTCCGGTGCGCCAGGTGCCGCGGCCAGCCCAACGGCGCCTAACGCCTGCGGATTGTCGGCTCCCGGATAGAGCAGCGGGTAAAGCCGCAGCACGGGATCAGCAGGATTGGCGAAAACGAGCATTCCTTGTACGGCATCGATGGCTCGTTCGTAGCGATGGCCCCGCAAGAGCCAGTCGTCATCGAGGGCGGCGGCCATCAAAACAGCGCGTCGACGAGTGGCCGCGGCGGTGGCCGGCCGCATCGATAGCCCAACGCTTTCGATCGTGCCCCCACCCAGCAGATGCAGCGAGCCGCTGATCAGTCGGGCGCCGTAGCTGAAGCCGATCAGGCCGATCGGCGTTTCTGGCGGCAACGCCGCCAACACAGCCCCCAGATAAAAACTCTGGCATTCGCTTCGCGTCGCCTTGATGCGCACATCGGCCAACGGACCGGGTATCCGTCCGCTAGGCCACGACCAAACCACTAGTCGGAACGAACGTCCGCCGCTGTGGGCGTCGAGTTGTCGCAACAAGTCGATGGCCTGCGGCATCACGTCGTCTACGTCGATGCGATTGCCATGCACCCAAACCACCGTGGGCCGCGATGGGTCGGAAGTGGCAACGAGCTCTCGCAACGAGGCATCGAACCAACCCACCCGGGGTTCGTGACGCCAATAGCGCAAGGCCTCGGCGCCGACCGGCGGCGGCACAGCGTTCGGTGCTTCGCGCGTGCTGACCACCCACAGCCGCGATCCACGGTCGCGTGCCGAAGGCCGCATGGCCGGCGAGGCGATCGCTGCACGGTCGCCGGTTGTCGACGGCCAGCGAGACACCGACCAGTCCGCGGAAGAGGCGGAAGAGGAAGACGAAGCGTGGGCGAGGTTCCCCACTGCGGCGTTGCCCGAGCGCGGCGCCACCGAGCGCCACAGTTGTGCGTGGGCCGTAGAGACGGTGGCCCATGCCAACCATATGACCAGCACGATTGCCGTGATCTGTGCCTGTCGCGAAAGCCTTCGACACCACGGAGCAAGTCGAGCGGAGGGCCAACCGTTCTGTTTTCCGGCCTTCGGCTGCGGCGTGGCATCGATGGATTGTGAATGCATCGTCAGCATGTGCACAGCAACCTGCTCGGTGATTTCTGGTATGGCTTATCGGCAGCAGGCAACGGCCTGCTCGTGCGAGGCGGGAAAAACACGTGCGGGGAGGGAAAACGCGGTAGGCAAAACAAAACTGGTCGCACCACCATCGAAAAGCGGCCGACACCAAGCTCTTTAGCAGAGGCTCCACCGCGGGCATGTGGCTGATGTTGTGTGAAAGCACGACGGGGAAAGCTCGGGCAACAGGTCTTGTGCGCTTCATCGTCCTGCTGGCGCGCGGCGATCCTGTACTTTCCCTAGGAAAATGTAGCCCACAATCAACGGTCGTGCGGTGCGATTTTGCAACAACGTGGCGAAAAAACATCGTGTTGCGTTTGCACATCGCGCAAGGCGGGGTAGAGTTGCTTGACCCACAGCATCGCCAAGCCCATTTGAGGCCTATTTGCCGAGTTTGACGTAACGGAGGTGCGTGTTATGAGGCGGCTTCTGCTTTTGATGGCTGTGGCGATTCTGGCAGCCGGCAGCGTTGGTTGCGGTCGGTTTCCGTTTCTCCGCCGTGGCGCGGCCTGCGCCACGTGCCCCACGGCCAGCGGTGTGACCTACGGCGACGTGGTGGTACCTCCCGCCGGTGGTGAAACGTTGCCC